>JAJDAB010000193.1 GCA_029262095.1 Candidatus Hydrogenedentota bacterium | reverse complement strand
GCGGCGACATCGAAGCGATCGATGAGCGGTCGGATGTGTATGCGCTCGGCGTGGTCCTCTACCAAATTATCACGGGACAAAAGCCATTCACCGCTGTGACTCCCGAAAAAATTGTGGAAAAGGTTCTGAAGGAAGAACCACGTCCTATCGATGACGCGGCACCGGATGCGCCACGGGAATTGGTCGCTATCTGTCAACGGGCAATGCTCAAAGATCAGGATGCGCGATACCCGACCGCGCAAGCGCTCGCCGAGGAAATCGAGCGATTTCAGTCTGGCGCGGTCGTTCATGCCTATGAATACCGGCCAGCCGAATACCTGGGAAAAATTCTGCGTCGGCATCGTCCAATCGTTGCGACGGCCGCTGCAGCGTTGTTAGCGATCATTGGATTGAGTACGTGGTATGTCACAAGCATTCTGGGAGCGAATCAAGACCTCGCGGTCGCCCGCGATTTGGAAGCCGATTTGCGTGGCATCGCACAGAAAGAGGCTTATCAATCTTCAATCGTATTGGCGCAGAACGAAATTGCGGAACAGGATCCTGAAGCCGCGCGGCGCATCTTGCGTGATGCTCCCGAACAGTTTCGGAATTGGGAATGGGGGTATCTCCAGCGCGTCTCGGATCAATCATTGATGACTTTGGCGAATCACAGCGGGGCATTGACCTGGGGCCAATTCAGCGATGACGGCGCACTCGCGGCGACTGCTTCCGCCGACGGTACCGTCCGGATCTGGGACACAAGAACAGGCGCTGAACGCTTCGCGCTACGGGGCCATGGCGTAAAAGTCTTTAGCGGTTCAATACTGCCCAACAGTGACGAATTGGTATCGGTGTCGGTCGACGGCGCGGTAAAGGTTTGGAATCTAAGGAGCGGCGAACTCGTTCGCGGCTTTGGTGAAATGCAGGCAGACATACGAGGGATGGCGGTTTCGTCCGACGGTACATCGCTGGCAACGGCATCGTTGTCCGGCAGCGTGACCGTATTCTCGTTGGCCGAAGAAGACGCGAAACGTTGGGAACAGGAACTCGACGCCGCCGGATTGTGGTGCGTCGCATTTGACGACGCGGGAAAACGAGTTGCAGCCGGAAGCGCGAGTGGCAAAGTCGCGATCTGGGACGCCACTTCGGGAACGCTGTTGCGCATGCTGGAGGGACACACCGACCGGGTACGCACGATTGCATTTAGTCCGGACGGAACACGATTGGTCACCGGTTCGGATGACGCGAGTGCGATTATTTGGGATGGGAGAACTGGCGCGGCACTACAACGGTTGAATGCACATGAAGATCCAGTCGTAGTTGTGACATTCGCAAACGATGGCCGGTCAGTTGTTACGGCATCATTGGACAAGACGGCGCGTATCTGGGATGCAACCACGGGCGACGAATCGCGCATCTTGTCCGGGCATACACAAGGCTTACTCGGACTCACTGCGAGTGCCGACGGAAAATCCATCGTGACGACCGCACAGGATGACACGGCACGCGTTTGGAATCTTGAGAGTGGTGCGGAGGAGTTGGTTCTGAGCAGTCATAGCGGCGACGTCGTTCACGCGTCATTCAGCGCGAACGGCAATCGAATCCTAACCGCCTCTGATGACGGAACGGCAAAATTGTGGGATGCACGCACAGGATCGGATCAAATCGTGTTCACTCCCCACGGCCATATCGTTGCGATGGCCGCGTTTAGTCCGGACGGTACGTTGGTCGCGACGGCATCGTGGGATAACAAGGCGCGCATTTGGCGGGCGTCCACTGGTGAACTCGTGCAGGAACTGGAGGGGCACGAGGGATTTGTGGATTACGTCGCGTTCAGTCCGGATGGCGAGCATGTCGTGACATCGTCCTGGGACAAAACCGCAAGGGTCTGGAATCTGGAAACCGGAGAAGTGACCGTACCGTTGACGGGTCACGATGATATCGTCGAGAGCGCGGTGTTTAGCCCGGACGGCCAACAGATCATTACCGCGTCGCCGGATAAATCCGCGCGGATTTGGAATGCGGCGAACGGCGAGGAAATCGCTGCGATTAGCGGTCACGACACCGGCATATTGTTCGCCGCGTTCAGTCCGGACGGAAAACGAATCGTGACGACGTCGCTTGACCGAACGGCCCGTGTCTGGGATCGGGAAACGTTGTCCACAATCGCAACAATGGAAGGACACGCACGGGCGGTAACGCACGCCGCATTTAGTCCGAACGGAAATCTACTCGTTACCACGTCGTTGGATACTACCGCTCGTGTATGGGATTCAAACACGGGAACGCTATTGCACGAACTGAGTGGTCACTTAGAGCCTGTCTGGAGCGCGGCGTTCAACGACGACGGGATGCGCGTCGCAACGGCATCACACGATGGAACAGTTCGTCTTTGGGACGTAGCGAACGGGGCGGAACTATTGACCCTCAGCGGCCAGCAAGAGGGCGTTCAAAGTGTTCAATTCGACCGAACCGGCCGACGAATGATTACAGGGGCGTTGGACGGCACCGCGCGCATTTGGGAAGCGGGGCCGTGGTCGGGCCGGGCGTGGGAGCAGGACGATCAGCGGGAATCGCTGGTGCAACTAGCACGCGGTCAATCGCCGGAACGATCGCAACATGTGATTGGGTTCGACCGCGATCCAATGTTGACCCGTTTAGAAAACATTGGTGACGAACTGAAGTCGGCTGCGAATTCGGGCCTTCTACAATCGATGGAGCGGCAGGGGCTCTATGTGAATAGCCCAGACGGAATACCGGGGATGCCCGAACTCGCGTGCCAAGAAGGTGACCTGCTCTACCGAATCAATAATATCGATGTGGCCACCGCAGACGATGCAGCACGCGCGCTGGATTTTCTGTGCGAGCGCGTGCGTTCATTGGCAGACCGACCGCACGCGGTGCGATTCGAATTCGTCAATTTTATGGAACGGCGAATTGTAGAATTTCGATTTCCCCAACTTGTCGACCGTGAATTGACGGTGCCTCGTGCGCTTGCAACATCAATTTTGCAAACGGGAGTCAAAAATTCGAAGGACAACCGCCTTCAATGGGCTTCGGAGAAGGGGCCGCGGGAAACGGACGTCGTAATTCTGACGGACTTGACCCTATATAAACAGGTTGGCCTGGAAGCACAAGATCGATTGGTCTCGTTCAACGGCGTTCCGATTTCTGGCCTGGATAGCGTCATCGAAGCGATGGAGCAAACCCGGGACGCCTTAGGGCAGCAAGAATTCACCGAGGCGATCGTTTTGTATTCACGGGATAGGTTGGACCAGTTGATTCGTGTTACTTTTTCCATTACTGGATAACGATGGACGAAGGTTCGGATAGGAGCGATACGGTGGGGGAAGTGGAACACGTGGTGGGCATGGACATCGGCGGCACGAAAATGCTGGCCGTCGTGTTCGATGATCAGTTTAAGCCGGTGGGGCGTTTTCGAAAGAAGAGCAAAGCGAAAGTCCCACCTGAACAACACATCAACAACATCATCCAAGGTGCGCTGGACGACGCTGGCGTCCAGAAGATTCGCGGCGTCGGAATGGGTTCGCCAGGACCGCTCGACCCGGATACCGGCGTGATCATTGACACGCCGAATTTGGGTTGGAAAGATTTCCCGCTGGCAGGGATTGTACAAGATCATTTTGGTGTGCCAGCCGTGGTGGACAACGACGTCAATATGGGCACGTACGGCGAGTGGTGTTTCGGCGAGGTACAAGATTGCCGAAACGTACTCGGCATGTTTCCTGGAACGGGCGTGGGCGGCGGGATCATCATTGACGGCAAGCTGTATCACGGCGCGAGCGGGTCGGCGGGCGAGGTCGGCCACATGACGCTGGAAGTTGATGGGCCGTTTTGCGGCTGCGGAAAAAACGGGTGCTTGGAAGGACTCGCATCACGAATCGCGATCGCGAAAGAAGTCGTCGCGCTGGCCGCGCGCGGCGATGCACCCTACATTCTGGAAAACTGCGGCACCGATCTGTCCAAAATTCGCAGCGGCATGCTGTCACGAGCAATCGCCGCTGGCGACACCCAAGTTGAGCGCGTAGTCCGCCACGCAGCATTTTACGTGGGCGTCGGCGTAGCGAATCTAATTAACGTTTTGAGTCCCGAGGCGGTCGTGCTCGGCGGCGGCTTGGTGGAGGCGATGGAAGACCTCTACCTCGACGAAGTCACACGTGCCGTCAACGATCACGCGATGCCATTTCTGAGAAAGAATGTGCGTATCGTACCCGCGAAGTTGGGCGATGATGCAGTCGCGATGGGTGCCGCACGGCTCATCCACGATAAGTTGGCGTCGTGATTCGAATTGCGATCGCGGGGTGCCGCCGCGGTCATGCGTTCATTCCAATTCTGAAAGACGCCGGTTTCACGCTGGTCGGCGCGATGGACCCGAATCCGGATCGTCTGTCCACGTTCGCGCAAAGCGCAGGCCTCTCCCCCACCGCTTGTTTCGACAACTACGAAGCACTTCTAAGTCTCCGGCCGGACGCCGTCTTGTTGGCGTCGCCAATGCCGAATCATACGCCGCAAGCAATCGCTGCCCTGGATCGCGGCATTCATGTGTTGAGCGAAGTGCCGGCGGTTGTATCGTTTGGCCAATGCGTCCGCCTTCGGGATGCAGTCCGTTCGTCGAAGGCCAGCTACATGATGGCGGAGAACGCCATTTACACACGCGAAGCGATGATGATCGGCGCAATGTCGAAGGCCGGGCTCTTCGGCGATTTGTATTACGCGGAGGGTGAATACCTGCATGACGTGCGCAGTTCTGTCGTCGATGACGCAGGACAGTTCACATGGCGGAAGCGTTGGCAAATGGATCGGCGTGGCGCGACGTATGCAACGCATGCGATTGCTCCTCCGCTAGTTTGGATGAACGACCGGGTCGTTGAGCTCAGTGCCGTGGGTACAGGTAGTCACGTTGACGATCGATTTAATGGCGATGACACTTGCGTTATGACGTGCAAGACAGGCGGAGGGCGTACATTTGTAGTGCGCACGGACCTGCGTTCACCTCGACCAGCACGTACAGCGTATTACCAGTTACAAGGGACAACAGGTTGCTACGAAGCGGCTCAATCTCCCCAAGGGCATGCGCGCGTTGCGATGAATGAGTGCCGCGAATGGACGCGGCTCTCAAAGTTTGAACGAGAGTATCTACCCAAATGTTGGCGGGATCACCGACGAGCCATTCGCCAGTCGAAACACGGTGGCGCGGACTTTTTCACGTTGTTGGCGTTCGCGGAGGTATGCCACGGCGCGCCATCGCCTGTTGATGTTTATACAGCACTAGATTGGACGTTGCCCGGACTCATTTCCGAAGTCAGCATTCAACGGGGCGGTCAGCCGGTTCAAGTGCCGAGTCCACGAACCGCGGAACTGGATGACGCCGCTGCGCTGGATGCGGGCAATACGTTAATCACATAATATGGAGTGCGGTGGCTTGCTACGTTGATGCATGGCTTGCCTCGCAAGTGTCCGTGGTAAATCGTCATGAACGCGAAGCAAGCTTCGCTTGGAGTAATGCCATGTATACCGTCACGTCAGCAGCACCACAGTTTCTGGTCGACGATCTCGACGCTACGCTTGCATTCTACAAGGACGTTTTAGGTTTCCACGTAGACTTCGTGTACGAAAACTTCTACGCGGGCATTTCTCTGGGTGGGGGTACCATCCATCTAAAGTGCGCGCCAAAGTTGCCTGAAGAGCGCAAGCTACGAAAGGATAACGAACACTTGGACGCATATTTTACGGTGCAAGACATCCAATCGCTATTCAACGAATGGACATCAAAGAAAGTGGCAATCGCTCGGGCGCTCGAAACCCGGCCGTGGGGCATGCGTGATTTCTACGTGGAAGACCCGGACGGCTACATCCTGTGCTTCGGAGAACCAGCCTAGCGGCAGGTGGAGCCACCTATTCGCGTGTGTCTGGGGTTATCGTCAATTCCAAGCGCTCGTCATCCCGCATCACGACAACCGGGACCGTTTCGCCAACCTTGAGCCCTTCGATCGCGTACGTGTAATCGTATACGTTCTCGATCTTCGTCCCCGCGAGTTCGACGATGATGTCGCCCGCCTTCAGGCCTGCCTTGTCAGCCGGGGCGTCTTTGGTGACGCCACCAAGCTTGGTCCCGACAATGCCGTCGCCGGTGTAATCGGGTATCGTCCCCAAATATGCGCGGAGCACGGCACTGCGGCCTTCGTTTTTCGGCGGTGTCATTTCAATGAAGTCGGGCGCTTCATCCCGTGTGACGAGCGATCGCGCGAGAAGCGCCATGAATGTGGCGATTTGTTCCGCGCCCTCGTAGTTGACCTTGTCCGCCGTATCGCGCGGTGTGTGGTAATCGACGTGCGCGCCGGTGAATGCGTTGAGAAATGGCACACCTCGCGCGTAAAACTCGCGAGCATCTGTTGGTAAGTAGGGATCGTCCTGCGCGACGATATTCAATCCAACCGGAACGTTGCGCCGCTCGATTTCGCCCGGCCAAATCGAACTGGACCCGACGCCCTGGATGATGGCACTGTCCTCCATCCGGCCAATCATATCCATGTTTAGGTATGCGAATACGGTCGGCGAGAGGGATTTGTCTTCGCCAGCAAGTTCATTCGCAAAGTGCGTCACGCCGAGCAGACCAAGTTCTTCACCCGTCCATGCGCCGAAGACAACATCGCGTTTTAATGCGAGCGCGCCAGCGTCCTTTTGGGCGAGTAGCCATTGCGCGATCTCTATCATCCCCGCGACACCGGACGCGTTGTCATCCGCACCGTGATGAATGACATCGTCACCGATATCCCGAGCAAGCGAAAAATTGGATCGACCCTTGCCCAAGTGATCCAAATGCGCGCCGACCACCACAAATGTTTCGCTAGGCGTATCGCCCGCGATCAAGCGGCCAAGGACGTTGCGCCCCGTACGGCGTTCCTTTTTGACGCTCACGGTACAACCCACCTGAACGCCGGGAAGTTCAAAACCCATCGAGGCGTCGCCGGTATCAAGCTCGGTCTGCAGCGTTTGCAGATCCTTGTCCGCCCGTTTGAGCAGCGACTGCGCCACATCGTCGGATATCGAGATGACGGGCATTTGGATGCCCGGTGTGTTATCGAACGTGAAGCGCGCAAGCTGATTGGGCATCGCGGCGTTTGGCCCCGTCACAAGCAGTAAGCCCGCCGCGCCGCGATCACGCGCTTCTTTGGCCTTGAGCCGCAACATGGAATGACTGTTAAGGTGTTGGCGAACGTTCGGTTCTACGTCCTCGGGGATAAATCGAAACGCGAGCACCCACTGGTCTTCGACATCGAGGTGTACATACGAATCGTAGGACGGTCGCTTCGTTTCACCGTCATCAACTTCCGGCGCGACGATGCCGTAGCCGGCGAAGACGACGTTCGCGGGGTCAAACGTACCAATGCCGGAGAACGATACCGGACGCCAGTCCTTATCAACCTCATATTCATCAGGCTCGTCACCCGTGACAATCTGAAATGCATTGCCTTTGTCGAGTGAGACGCCGGCGGTGAATTCGTAGGGCTCAAAGTAGGTCCCGTCATCACCCGCGGGCGCAAGTCCTAGATCTTCGAACACCGTCGCGACATACGCTGCAGCCAGTTCCTCACCACGTGTCCCGGTCCGGCGCCCCTCAAGCTCGTCCGATGCGAGATAGGTGATGTGTTGGCGTAAATCTGCAGCGCGAATTTCGCCGTCGGTCGATGATACGCGCGGTGCATTGGCGTCGGATACGGTGATCGCTGCGGTCGCGCCGTCAAGTCCGAGGGCGGATCGCGCAGCCGCGTCATTCCATTCCGCCATGAAAATCTGAGACGAGCCACTCGGTGTTCGGTTACTGGTCCAGGAGAGGCCATTGCCGTCTGGAGTGAACACCGGGAGTCCGTCGAAACCGTCAGTAAATGTAACGCGTACGGGGTCCCGTTTCCCAGCGGCATCGATCATGTGCAGTTCGAAATTGCCGAACCCCTCCGTGTTATTCGTAAAAATGATGTAATCGCCGGAGGGATGGTAGTACGGTGCCCAGGACATCGCCCCGACTTCCGTCAATTGTTGCACGTCACTACCGTCCAATTTCATAGAGAAGACTTCGGCCGTATCGCCGGCCTCGGAGAAGCGTCGCCAAACGATACGCTCGCCGTCCGGGCTGAAGAACGGTCCGCCATCGTATCCCGGGACGTTGGTCAAACGTTTCACGTCCGACCCATCCGCCTTCATGATATAGATTTCCATGAAGTACGACTGATCGCGATCGAGGAGTTCTTGCTCTTGCGCGTTTAGCGTGCTCGCATAAGCGTGACGGTTCGAACCGAATGCGACGTATTCGCCATCGGGCGAATAGGACCCTTCGGCATCGTAACCGAGTTCGGTGGTGAGACGCTTGTACGCTCCGCTCTCCAAATCAGCTTCAACGAGATCAAAGTGTTCGTCATAGTCCCAAGCATATCGGCGGGTTTGGCCGGAGGCGCGGAAATCCAATTCGGCCTGTTGCTTGTCCTTTGCTTCCAGATCCGCTTGCGTAGATGCGAAGAGGACTTTGTTCGCAGTGGGATGAATCCACGCACAAGTCGTCTTGCCGTGACCCGGCGACACCTGTTGCTGGTCGCCTGTCGTTAAGTCCATCACAAAGATTTGATAGAAGGGATTGTCGTCCAGGCGCTCGCTCTGAAACACCATACGCGTGCCGTCGGCGTTGAAATAGCCTTCGCCGGCCCGCTTGCCGTCGAATGTGAGCTGTCGAAGTTTTGTTAGAAATTGTGATTCTTGGTCGGGCGCATCATCGTCCGCATGCGACGGCGCTCCAACAAAAGCGATCACCAATAGGGCGAGTAACGATTTTCTAAGCGGTGTGCAAGTCATTGATTCGTTCCTGAGGCTGCAAAGGCGAGATCATACCGTGCGTGGGTGATTGTGGCAATTTTGTAGTTGGCATTGTAGGGGGAGGTGCAGAAGGGCTCACTACACCGAAAAAATAAACGCCCAAATCAACAAACAATTAGCCAAGCCTACGAATGCGATGTCGGCCTGGCTCGACAACAACGAACGCAAGCTGTAGCTCCGCTTCCGAATACAATGCGAGTACGCGCTCCAATTCTTCGTGAACCGCTTTCTGTGTCGAAGGCAAGATTCGAATATAGACAACGCCCGGACCATTGCCATGGGCAAATACGAGACCACCGAAATCGCGATCCCGCGTAACGAGTATTCGTTCCTGCTCGTGTGCCGTTCGTAACAAATCCGTGTCTGTCGCGCTTGCCATACCGATTGAGCGCGCGGCGACTACATCGTGACCAAGGTTATCGAGCAGCGTGATGGTTGTCGCGTAAACGTCTTGGTCCGCCAGGAACCTCACGAAGTTGGCGCGACGCGAATTTCTTCAACCGCCATCACGTCGATTGCATATTGGATACAAGCCTTGATGTCTTCGATCGCGAGGTCAGGATAGTAATCTTGAATGATTTTCGGGAACGCATGGCCATCACGAACCAATTCAAGTACATCTTGAACCGGAATCCGTGTACCGACGACACAAGGTTTTCCAAAGTGAATACCTGGATTGACCACAATTCGATTCAACACATGATTGTCCTCGATCTACCAACAGCATCCAAAGCTAATGGTAGGCTCGCTAAATTATACATGATTTCTAGAAATATCCGCTGTTGCGTATATTCGCAACTCTATCTCGATGGCGGCGTCGGGACGATGTCCAACTTCTCGTCCGCGAATGTATAGGACAACCAAGCGTGCGCCATCTCTTCGTCCGTCGCTTCGCCCCACGCCACATTCTTCGGCGGGTTCGTTGGGTTGGCTGGATTGTCCGCCGAATTGTCGTGATGCGATATCATTTCGAACCGCGTACCTTTCGGAATCATCATCGGTTCTTGATACGTATAAACAATCTGCCAATTGAAATCGTAGCGCGGCACATCTAGAAGGGTTTCCATTCGACCGTCTGGAAAGGTCGCGTTCAGCGTCATATCTTTGCCCAAATAATGCATATGCGGCATCACGGTGCTAAGGATCAAGTCCCGTGGAGCCGTCCAGTATCCTTTGTGTTCTGCGTTCGCATCACCCGCTTTGATGCTCAATTGATAAGCGCCTACGAGGAAAATGCGATTTTCGGCCACGATAGGATCGGTCGCGAAATGCAGGCCCATCGCCGAGTGATCAACCTGCGCTTTACCCGTTTCATTGTGATAATGAACTTGGTAAACGATGTCCGAACCGGCGGGCAAAATACGACCGTGGCCTGCGTCGGACATGTTCGGCGGCGTACCCGGTGCCCAACCACCCAGCAACTTGTCGAGTTGCAGCGTGGATTGATCACCGCTCATGCCGCAAAGGAATCCGGCTTCCGGCGTCGCTTCGTCTTTAGGGCGAGACGTTCCCGTCGTGTCAATATAAGCCATGATGTGATGCACGACTTCGCGGTTACCCGGGCGGTATTCGATACCATCGATCCAAACGTCTTCCGTGAAGTTCGTGGGAATAACGTAGCATCGATACTCGTCGTCAACGTCAGCACCAAGCGTGTACGGCGACTCCGGTTGCAACACAAGGTCAGGGGTACCCGCACGCCAATGGTCCGGATCCAGATCCGCAGGCGGTGGCATGTCGGCGGGGTTACCGCGTTTCGCACCTTGGTCAACCCAAGCGACAATCGTGTTCATTTCTTCTTCCGTAAGCGTAGTGTCGTTGGAAAAAGCGAACTTGCCCTTCTCAGCGTGAAAGGGCGGCATCTCACGCGCGACGACTTTTTGCTTGATTGACTTGGCCCAAGGCCGCGTCGTCTCATAGGTCAGCAACGACATCGGCGCGATATCGCCCGGCCGATGACATTCCTGGCATTTCGTCTGAAAAATCGGCGCGACATCTTTCGCGAATGTCGGGTTTATCGAGTTCGCCGAAGCCATCGCGCCTAACGCGCACCCCAGCGCAACTGCGGTTTTTTTCAATGACATCGTGTTTCCTCCTGCTCCCGTCGTGCCCCGAACGCCCAGAATCCAGACTGATCGCCGACGAGAATTGGCCCAAGTGAGTCGAAAAAGTATACCCATTGTATAACGACTAGGCCACGTGGCCTATTCCAGTTTGTTATTCAGGGTCGTTATAGCGCCTGCGCTCAGTCGCCGGATTCTCATCTTCAGGATATTGCACGCCATATCGCGGTCCCGTGTAGGTATCGGGTTTGGGCTGCAAATAGCTGGGATAGGCGTTTCGTGCGCCGACGGTGGTCAACGTTCTCAGAAACGCTGCGAGCAGCGGGATGTCATCCTCCGTCAAGCGGATCGCGGCCATTTCAGG
>JAJDAB010000192.1 GCA_029262095.1 Candidatus Hydrogenedentota bacterium | reverse complement strand
TGGTCTTTGATGTCGAAGTAATGTTCGTTCTCCGCATCAATAATGAGTACGGGCACCGTGATCTTATCCGCGTGTTGTACGGGGGAGAATTCAGCGAATCGTTCATAGTACGGGGTGCCGACCAGTCCTTCCGGCTTCTCGGCATCAAGCGGTACGGGCATCACTTCACCGCGTGCACGTCGAATTTTATCGGCATGAATCTCTTCCAACGGCAGCCCCAACATTTGGTCCATCGCGCCGACTTGGGCCACGACACACTTCACCCGATCATCATTCGCCGCCCGCCAAATCACATGACCGCCGCCAAAGCTTGAACCCCAAATACCGATGCGATTCTTGTCGACGATGGATTCGCCTTCAATAAACGTAATCGCGGCGTCGATGTCTTCCTGCTGATCCAACGGATCGACGAGTTGTTGCACCGCCAATGCTTTCACCGTCACATAGCCATCCTTATCCGGCTTCGGCATTTCGTCCATGACCACAAGTCGGCTATCGCTTTCGCCCCAGCCTCGATAGTCAAACGTCATGACGACAAACCCGGCGGCGGCGAATTGCGGCGCGATTTGAGCGTTCAGATGCGCTTTCGTGCCGCCCCAGCCGTGGCACAAGACAATGACCGGAAGCTTATTGTTCTCAGAGGCGGTCTTGGGATAGGTAAGGTCACCGGCGAGGCGAGTCCCATCACTCCACAGTTCGACGGACCGTCGTTCGAGATCGGCAAACCCGCGAACGTCTTTGGGTTCACCGGCCAGCGCTGGCATCGAAACAACTGCAGCGGCCAATATCGGGATGACTAGTAATCGTGTTGCTATTATGCCTCGCATATCTTGTGCTCCTTCAGTAGCGACACGGTTAATAGGTGAGATCCCAGCCTCTGCGATATTCACACTTCACAAACTGATTGGCTTCAGGAAAGTTTGTGACTTCCATCGCATCGCCGTCCCACTCAAGGCTCTGGCCGGTTCGCAATGCGAGGTTGCCGAGGAGGACCCATTCCGTAAAGGGTGCGGAATATTCAAAGTTCGAACAGGCAACGCCTTCGCCTTTGCATGCGCGAATCCAATCTTTATAGGAATCTTGCCCCGGGATGCGCGGAATCGTTTCGTCGGGCATCGTGTAATCGGCCATGACGTTATCGGGGTGGAGCCGCGGATTGCCGCCGTATTCGCCAGCCGTAATCACGCCCTTTTCACCGATAAACATTGACCCATTGTTTCCATCGCCCAACTTTTCATTTTCTGAAATGCCTTCCGGGCGTGGGGGTAGGTTGCCGCCATCGTGCCAATAGACTTCGCAAGCGGGCATGCCTTCACGTGCCGGGAAGTGAAACTTGAGCGACGACTTTATCGGCCCCATCTCACCGGTTTGACCTTCCTGATTCACGACTTCAACGCCCGTTGGATAGCCGAGCTTCAACGCCCAGTTCGGCGGATCGGCGATGTGACAGGCCATGTCGCCCAGTGCGCCACAACCGAAGTCCCACCAGCCACGCCAGACAAATGGGTGGTAGCAATCGCGGCCTGTTTCGGGGTGTTTACTCACGAACGGGCGTTGTGGCATTGGTCCGAGCCAAGCATCCCAATTCAAATCGTCCGGTACGGTATCGACCTTTGAAGGTCGATGTAGACCCTGCGGCCAGACCGGACGGTTTGTCCAGATGTGGCATTCCTTCACATCGCCGATAACGCCCGACCAAATCATTTCGCACAGTTGCCGGACGCCGTCATGCGAGTGTCCTTGATTACCCATTTGAGATTTCACGTTGTATTTATTTGCAGCGTCGCGCAGCACGCGCGCCTCGAAGATCGAATGGGTCAGCGGTTTTTGTACATGTACGTGAATGCCCATTTGAATCGCGGCAATGGCGGCCACGGCATGGGTGTGGTCCGGGGTGCTGACGGTGACGGCATCTATTTCATTGCCCATCTTATCCAGCATTTCGCGGAAATCATTGAACCTGTGGGCGTCTGGCCACCGTTCAAAAGTTTTGCCGGCGCGCCGTGCGTCTACGTCGCAGAGCGCAACAATGTTTTCGTCACGGCAACCGTTAGTATCCGCTTCGCCTTTTCCGCCCGAACCGATCGCGGCGACGTTGAGTTTCGAATTAGGGGATACGGTTTTCGTTTTTACGATGGAAGATTTCTTGCCAGGGGTCGCGCAACCGGCGGCCACCACTGCGCTACCTGCCAGAAACGACCGGCGTGAAATGCCTGTATGTTTTGCCATGGAAAATGCCTTTCTCCGTGCTTCGATTTCGCACGCCGCTGAATCTGCTAATCCGATTAGTCCCGCCGTTCGCAGTCACTTTGCAAACGGAATCCACGCAGGATATCGCAATCCCAGAAGACCGTCAATTCCTGCGCCCGTACATTGACACCTACATAGCCTGTTGTTAGCATCGCCCGGTTTATATCCAATTCTTGCTTATGCCGATAATGAGCGACACAAAAATCGATGGCAAAATCCCCGGTCGCGGCGGGGCTCCAAGCGCACTTATTTTTCTCACGGTTCTGTTGTTCTTTTTTGTCTCAGGGGGGAGCGGCTTACTTTACCAAGTCGTTTGGACGCGTCGCCTCGTGTTGCTATTTGGCGCGACTTCCTACGCCGTCAGCACGGTGCTCGCGATTTTTTTTCTGGGATTGGCGATTGGCAGTTGGCTTGGCGGACGTTTGGCCGATCGCTCACAGCGAACCTTGATTGTTTACGGCGTCTTCGAACTGTTGATTGCAGCGTGGGCGATTTTCTTTTTGCTGACGATTGGGACTGCGGAATCCTTTGTCGTAGGTATGCTTCGCGACGTGGCGCAGTGGCGGCCCGCGGGAATCGGGATTCGGGCAATCCTCGCGACGGCGATGTTGATTCTGCCCGTGTCGTTGATGGGCGCGACCTTGCCGCTTCTCGCGCGATTCGCGGCGGCGAACAGTGCACGCGCGGGCTGGCGCGTTGGCGTCTTATACGGATGGAATACGCTTGGCGCAGTGATGGGGTGTGCAGCCACGGGCTTCTACCTTTTGCCTCACTTCGGGTACAGCGGTGCTACGTGGATCGGTGCGGCCGGAAATGCGGGGGTCGGTTTGCTCGCGATCGCGTTGGCTCGAACCACACCGCAACAACCGGTCGTAATTGCATCCAAATCGCCAGACCCGGGATCCAACCGAACGCGGAAGCTCGTCATTTCCGCGTTCGCAGTGTCAGGTTTTTGTGCGTTGGCCTTGGAAGTGTTTTGGACGCGTCTCTTGGCCGTGATTTTCGTCGGAACCACATACGCATTTACAACGATGCTCGTAGCGATTTTGTGCGGTATTGGCATAGGCAGTTTGATAGCGGCGCCGATTGCCGATCGGGTACGCAATCCAATTCTCGTCCTGGGTCTACTTCAAGCCCTAATTGGCGCGGCGTGCCTTTGGACGTTATCCACCTTTGCGGTGTTGCCCGAGACGTTGACGGAATGGCTTTCCGATTCGGGCTGGGGCTGGGAAGGCACCATGCGCGCTACGGTATTCGCATCGTTTATGGCGTTGTTCCTGCCCACATTCTTG
>JAJDAB010000191.1 GCA_029262095.1 Candidatus Hydrogenedentota bacterium | reverse complement strand
TGCAAGGCGACCTCTCGCAAGCCGATTCGTTTCCGGCGTTGCCAGCTCACATCGATCATGTCGTGTATTGCGCGGGTGCCGGCGGATATGAGGAGGCGAAGTATCGGGCGGCCTACGTCGATGGCCCGAAGAATGTCCTGGCTGCGTTGGCGAACGCAGGCGCGAAGCCCAAACGCATCATCTTCACGTCAAGCACCGGCGTCTATCACCAATCGAATGGCGAATGGGTCGATGAGCAATCGCCCACGAAACCCAACGGCTTCTCAGGCCGGACGATGTTTGAGGGTGAACAGATCGTCCTGAACTCGGCACTTGATGCATCGGTCATTCGGTTCGGCGGCATATACGGACCTGGCCGCGAACGCCTCATTCGCGCCGTACGCGAGGGTACAGTCGTCATGCCTCCCGAGGCGTCCTATATCAATCTAATTCACCGGGACGATTGCGCGCGCGCGCTCGAACACCTGCTCTTCAGCGATGCCGCTCCGGGTATCTACGTCGGTGTCGACGACGAACCCGTCGACCGGCGTGAGTTGTACGCGTGGATGGTCGAACGACTGGGCGTCGAGTTACCCGAGGGGGTGGGTGAGCCTGAAACATCGGCCAGACAGGCGCGAAGCAACAAACGATGCCGGAACACGAATCTGAAGAATTCTGGGTTTGAGTTTGAATTTTCCACGTATCGCGAAGGACTGCTGCGGCTTATTGAAGACGTTTCGACAGGATTACAGGATTGACTGGATGGGAATTCGAAGAACACAACCGCCCAATGACCAAAAGGCGGAAGAAGCGTTTGCTACTAATCTTTGTGTCGTTCGTGTCTTTGCGGTGAATTTCAGTCTACTGACGGATACCAATCCGGCTCATCCTGTAATCCTGTCAAAACTTCGCTATGCGATTACCGGGGAGAATTGCGTCACTCATTTCTCGATGATTTCGCGCACCACGTACAACGGGCGGTGCTGCGTTTCCATGTACGTGCGCGCAATGTATTCGCCAATGATTCCAACGAAAAAACTTTGCACACCTCCCACGAACCATATGGTCGCGACGATGATTGCGGTAGTGGAGGGCTCACGCGCGAGCCAGTACATCGCGAACCACCAAGCCATCACAAACGTCGCAGCGCATGCGCTACCTGCGCCGAGCACTGAGATGACGCGGATGGGTGCGAGGGAAAAACTAGTGACGCTGGTGATGGCGAGACGAACGCTTTTTCGCAACGAGTACTTCGGTGTGCCCGCGTGACGTGGCGCGTGATCGTACTCGACGATCGCCTGATCGAATCCTAACCAACCGACGAGCGTTCGCGTGAGCCGGTGCCGCTGCGGCATCTCCCGGAGTGCGTCGACGACAACCCGGTCCATCAAACGGAATTCGCCGGTGTCGAGAGGCAGCTCCCAATCGACGAGCCGTTGCATCACGCGGTAGTACATGAACGCCATCGCGCGTTTTACCCAGGGCGTACCAAGGCGGCGAATTCGACGTCCGGCGACGACTTTTGCGCCTTCGCGCCATTTATCTATGAGCACCGTAACGACCTCTGGTGGGTCTTGGAGGTCGGCGTCCATGACGATTACCGCGTCGGCCATTGCGTGGTCGATCCCCGCGCCAATCGCATTGTTTTGGCCAAAACTTCGGCTCAGGACGATGGCGCGGACATTGTCGTGAAGCGCGATCAGATCGCGAATCACGGTCGGCGACTCATCCGTGCTTCCATCGTCGATGATGAGCAGTTCCCACGACTCGGCGATCGCGTCCAGATTTGCCTCCAATCGCCGGTAGAGCTCTGGCAAATTGGGTGCCTCATTGAATGCGGGAACGACTAACGTAATGTGCTTTGAGGTACTAGACATTGGTCCAAGGATTTAGAGTCGGTTGCGATTGCTGCTGCGACACGTGTCCCCTCATTTCTCTTTCTCAGCGGGCGAGGTATCCGATTTGCGGGTGCTGGCTTTTACGTTCCCGGGTTTTCGTGCGCATATGTGAAAACTCCAGTAGCCATCGCGGCCAGCGTTAGATTCGATGATTTCCATGCCGCAACCAGTGAGGTGATCGACAACGACATCATGTGTCGGCGACCATTTATGCGCGCCGCCGACCCAAGGGCCTCCGGGTTTCCAGAGCAACATGGATTCGTGTGGCAGGTACAGAAAGAGGATGCCGCCCGGCTTTAGTTTGGTTGACCATAGGTTAAGCGCCGACTGCCATGCCGCGATATGTGCGAGACAATGCGAGCTATAGACGAAATACAACGATGCATCCGGATCCCGGTCGAGTTTGAGTGCGTTTTCATTAGCGGTGTCATCAACTGTTTCGGCTCCAGGAAAAGGCCACTCGTTCGCTCCGACGTCAATTCCTGCGCCCTGGCAGTACTCCTGGGCTTTGTCCCGAATGAACACTCCAGCGTTTCCTTCGTGCAGGTACGCCGGGTACAACTGACCTTTGTACTCGTAAAAACGTTCGCCGTGCCGTTCGATTTCACGCACGCCCCGTCGCCGGACCGCACAAATGATCGCAGGCCAAATCTCGTCTGGATGCCGTAGGGCGCGTTGCCAGCGTGTGAGTGTTTGCATGCGAATGGTGGTTCCCGCGACATTGTTGCACGGCGGCTGGGCGCGCGCAATAGCGGCACCACCTTGATTGGTGCGGATCGCGCCCGTAACATTCAACGCTTATGGCCACCCGCGTCGTGTTGATTCATAATTTTCTGGCTCCGTTTCGAAATCCGCTGTTCGAGGAACTCGCGCGGCGCTTCGACCTCGAAGTCTGGATACTCGGCGACATTGGCGTCATTCGTGAATGGGATATGAAGCCGAGCGAAATGAACTTTCGGTGCCGACGCATCGCGGGGGCTACGCTGGGTATTGGGAGCCGGTACAACGCATTACTGCTCAATTACGCGCTGCCCCGTGAACTCGCGAAATCGGACGCCGAGGTGGTTATTTGCTGCGGATGGGATTCGCCCGCGGCATTCTATTGCGGATTATGGGCGCGGTGTTCTCCAAAACCGTTTATCCTTTGGAGCGGCAGTACGGCGGCGGAAACATCCAAATTGCGAACATGGACCACTCCGATCGTTCGCTGGCTGGTACGGTCGGCGAATGCTTGGATCGCAGACGGTTCACGCGCCGCCACCTATCTGGCTTCGCTGGGTGCTACAAGCGAGCGTACCTTTCCCGCGTTCAATGCCGTGGACAACGCGTTCTATTGGGAGGCGAGCCGGTTGAACGATGCTGAAAAGGCTGCGGTTCGATCGCAACTCGGCGAGGACGATGGGCCTGTGCTGATCTATGTCGGAAATCTGCTTGCCCTAAAAGGCGTGTTCGAGCTGGTTGAGGCGTTCGCCATATTTGGAGAACATGACGCGACGGCGCAACTATTTATCGTGGGGGAAGGAGGCGACGGCGATACATTACGAAGCCGTTGCGTTCAGTTAGGGATAACGGACCGAGTGGTTTTCACTGGATTTATGGAGGCGGATGAAATCGCGAAGTGCTTTGGAATTGCCGATTTGCTCGTGCTCGCATCGCGGCAAGAAATTTGGGGAATGGTTATCAACGAGGCGTTAGCCAGCGGCGTTCCTGTATTGGCAACAGACGTTTGCGGCGCGATCGCAGATCTCGTCGAAGAAGGCGTGAATGGATACGTTGTACCAAGTGGAGACGCAGAAGTTCTCGCGGACGCGATGATCCGCCATTTCAGTGCACCCGAAACCCACGAACAAATGCGTGCTGCGGCGCGCGATCGAATCGCGTCTTTCACGGTGAATGCAGCGGCCGATACTTTCGAGCGGGCCGTAGCGGCAGTACTGCCGTCGGACTAGCGCGTCCATTCCTGGATTTTTTCGCCGGTCCGTTGGATATCTTTGCCCACGCCGCGCAACGTATTACACGCGGAGGCCAGTGTGATGAGCACGGCCGCCGCGATGGTCATGAGAATTCGTGTAGACCGCATTGAATTGCCGCCTTTCGTTGATGATTTGTTAGCGTTTTCGTTTTACCGGCTTCTTTTTCACGGCCTTACGCGGCGTTTCGATCGCGGCTTGGGCAGCGGCGAGACGCGCGATCGG
>JAJDAB010000190.1 GCA_029262095.1 Candidatus Hydrogenedentota bacterium | reverse complement strand
TCTTGATGCGGCCTGTAAACTCGCCAGCCGCAGCTTGTTTGGAAGCCGCCACTGCGATCGCGCCTGCCGCACTTGCCGCGAGAAATCCGCGTCGTGAAATGCTATTCATCGTGTAATCCCTTTATCTACTTGGCGGCTACGTCTTCGACGGCGTCGCCGAACATGCCTGCTTCGCGGAACGCTTCGATTTCTTCGGCACTATACCCGGCAGCGCCTAACACATCCACGGTGTGTACGCCGAGTTCGGCGCCTATCGATTTGAACACGGGAGGACACTTCGAGAATTTGATGGGTGCGCCTGTTTGCTTTTGGGTTCCCCCATCCGGTTTGGGTACATTGACGACCATGTCGCGCGCGATAGCTTGCGGATGAGCGAGCGCTTCGCCGGCGTTGAGCACGGGTTCGACGCAGACATCGACCTTGGCGAAGATTTCGGTCCACTCTTGGAGGGTTTTCGTTTTGAAAACGTTCGCGATGGCGTCTTTGATGGGTTTCATTTCGGGGCCAGGTTCGGTGATCTTATCGATCACTTCGGGAATGCCCAACGTTTCGCAGAGTCCAATCCAGAATTTTGGTTCAAGACTGCCGACCGACATGTAGCGGCCGTCGCTGGTCTCGTAGCAATCGTAAAATGAACCGCCGTTCAGGCCCCCCATTTCGTAGGACATCGTTTGGCCGCCGACGAGGTAGCCGGGATTGACCTGGCAGTTCCATGAAATGGAGCTGTCGTACATTGACACATCGACGAATTGCCCTTCGCCGGTTTGACCGCGATGGATCACGGCCGCGAGTAGTCCGATAATTGAGGGTAAACTGCCGCCGCCGACATCGGCGATTTGCACGCCGGCGGGTGTCGGTCCGGAGGCGATGCGCCCGGTAGCACTCATGACACCGGCGAGTGATAAGTAGTTTAAGTCGTGGCCTGCGCGGTCTTTCATGGGGCCGGTTTGGCCGTAGCCCGTGAGCGCGCAGTAAATAACTTTTGGATTTACGACCGATAGGGTTTCATACCCGATGCCGAGACGGTCCATGACGCCAGGTCGGAATTGTTCGAGTACGATGTCGTAGTCCTGCACAAGGCGTTTTACGATTTCTGCGGAACCAGGCACTTTGAGGTCGAGCGCGACGGAGCGTTTTGACCGATTCAAATAGCCGTGTCCGGCGGATACTCCACCATCGAACGGTGGGCGCATGCGGACCATGTCAGGCCGTGTGGGCGCTTCGACGCGTACGACGTCAGCTCCCATGTCCGCGAGCCACATGGATGCAAACGGGCCGGGGAGTAGGGTTGAGAAATCGAGGATTTTCAGTGATGAAAGTACGGACATTCGTGGTTCCCTAATAGGCAGTTTCCAATGATTGCGCAACACTTTGTAACGCCTTGTCGCGAGTCCACAAGGGTACGCCCATCACCAACGCGGAAGCCAACAAGTGCAAATCGATATACCCGATTCCTTTGCCATAGACTTGTGCTCGTTCGATGAGCGAGAGCGCTTCGTCGTGAGAGACTCTTATTGCGCTATCCAACTTGCGTAATTCGGATAAAATAGCGTCGCGATTGCGCAAATATCCGCACGCGATCTCACCGATTACATACGGATGGCAGAGTACGACTTCATTGTCCAGAAGCTCAGTCATCGCTCCATCGGATCGATTCAAGTGATCGATCCAGATGGATGAATCGACTAAGATTCGTTGATAAATCGCGGAGGCCGCCTTCTAGGAATGGGCTTCAGATCCGGCTCGGTACCACCAAGCTTCGCAAGCCGGTGCGAGGCTTCTCGATGGATGAGCGCTTGTAGCGCGAGCCGCACGAGTTCTGTCTTCTTGGTTACGCCAGTAAGTTCGACAGCTTGTTCCATCAAATCATCGTCTATATTGATCGTCGTTCTCATGCATCAAAGTATGCGTTTTTTGATGCGGAAAGTCAAGAGAGGGGCTAATTCGATCTTTCGGAACCCACTATGGATACAAAACTTACGCACCTTCCTGGTTGCCCGCCTAGATTGTGAGTTAGACCTAGTTTTGGGCTGTCGATTTGGCGATCGCCTGCTTCGCCTCGGAATTGGAGCCACATTTCGTATTGCATGCGGAGGCCGGATGCGCCGATGGGGTGTCCGAATGATTTTAGGCCGCCGTCGGGATTCACGGGGAGTTTGCCGTCTAGTTCGAAGGTGCCGTCTAAAACATCTTGCCAGCCCTCGCCGCGCGCAGAGAAGCCGAGATCTTCGTAGAGGACGAGTTCCGTTGGTGTGAAACAGTCGTGGACTTCGGCCATCGAGATTTGGTCACGTGGGTTGGTGACGCCTGCTTGTTTATAGGCGTCTTCAGCGGAGGAGACGACTTCGGGGAAGGTTGTGAAATCGTATTCCTGGCTTAACGGTCCTTCGGCGGGTCCTGCGATGAAGGACAGCGCTTTGATGTACATGGGTTTGTCCGTGTATTTATGCGCGTCTTCCGCTCGCACGACGATTGCGGCGGCGGATCCATCGCTGACACCGGAGCAATCCATGATGCCGAGTTGTCCCGCTACCTTCGGGGAGTTTGTGATGCGTTCCATGGATACTTCTTTTTGGAACTGTGCCTTAGGATTCTTCGCTCCGTTGGCGTGATTTTTATGCGCGATTCGTGATAAGACTTCGCGGCCTTTCTCGGGGTCGAGCCCATATTTCTTGTAATAGGCTGGGGCGAGCATCGAGAATTTCGCGGGTGCGGTGGTTGTGGGTACTGCGCCGTCGGTGACGGTTGCCCCCGAACCTACGAGTCCGGAATAGCCGGAGTCTTTGAGTTTTTCGACGCCAATCGCCATGACGCAATCGTATGCACCCGACGCTACGGCATAGGCGGCGTTGCGTAACGCTTCGCTGCCGGTCGCGCAGAAATTCTCGACGTGGGTTACGGGTTTGTATTGAATCTTGAGTGGTTCAGACAGCGTTAGGCCCGACAAGTTGCCCATGGTTCCGAGCCAGTAGGCATCGATGTCATCCGCGGTGATTCCCGCAGACGCCATGGCTTCGTTCGATGATTCGACGAGCATCTCGTTGACGCCTTTGTCCCAGTGTTCGCCGAATGCGGTGCATCCCATGCCAACGATGGCGACGCGATCGCAGATGCCGTTGCTTGCCATATTGTCTCTCCCATGTGCATGAACCCAAGCAGCAATTAAATGGATTGATGGAAATAGTAACAGAGTCCATCCGGCGCGACGACAAAGAAGACCTCGAATTTCTGACTGTCTCGTTCGTCTATGCGCACGTCTCCGACGTCGACGCCGCTTGAACTTAGTTCATTCTTTGCGGCCTGAATGTCGGATACGAGTATGGCTGCGCCGTCTTGCGTGGCATCGCCGCCGTTTACGGAGAAGCCGATGCGTACGCCGTCGCGCTCAAGAATGACCGTTGGATGCGGTTCATCTTTTCGCTCAACTTCAGTCATCCCGAAGCAATTCGAGTACCAATTGGAAGCGACGTCAATATCGCGTACTGGAAGCGCCAGGACATCTTCCTGATACGGGTGTGCGCTTATGAACTGCGGTTCGTTAGGCATTTCATGG
>JAJDAB010000189.1 GCA_029262095.1 Candidatus Hydrogenedentota bacterium | reverse complement strand
TTCGATACATCTTCCAGGAAAACGAGTTCATTTCCGCGGAGCATGCGCGTTAGTCCAACTGATGGACTCATTTGAAGCATGTACTGGTTACCTTTCAAGGCGGTGATTCTCCAATCCGTGCGATTCGGCTGAATGCTGCGTTCCGATAAACTTTCGCCAAAAATCTCAAGTACACGACTAAAGCTCAAATTACGGGCCACCATTTCCGAAGGGCTGAATCGTAGAACATGATTCTTCTGACGGAGTTCCAACCCGTATGTCCCGCGATGAACATTACTAAGCTTTCGGGAAGCGTCCCGATCGTGCACGGACTCTCGATCCCTTACGACGAATACCTCCAAGCGGTCCCGAACGCCGAACTCGTGTCCACTATATTGCACCGCAGATTCAGTTGCCGACACAAAACTGTCGACCAATGATCCCGACGCACCCCAAGAAGCGTCCTTCAGCTTGCCCCCAATCCTGTGCGCAACATAGACTAGGGACCATTGATCTCTTTGCACAGGCGGACCAACGTCATCCTGCAGCAGAGAAACCATTTCCTGAATGTTCGACACATTACTTTGTGCGACAGTGGGTTCATAAATTGGCTGCGGTGCCGAGACGAAGCGCTTCGAGGGAGCGGACTGCAATACCACAACAAGTACCCCGAGTACACCAGCAATAATTAGGGCACGACGGAGACTGCTTCGACGGAATCCGATAGATATTGAGCTTGGCTTGGACATATGATATTCGTGCAATTCTCGATTCTTTCGTCCGACAAAAGCACCTCTCGATTGTTCACCAGAGCCGCGCGCTGATCCAGGAGTCGTGCTGAAGATACTTGGGTGACGTTCCGCTAGATTGGCGCCTGGATACGCGGGTAATCCTCTGTCAATGAATGTACGCTGTTCTGTGGATCCTAAGCAAGCCGGATCGCATTTGGCATCCAGTAGTTCGGAGCGCTGTGACGACGCTCATGGGTGTATTGGTTGTGCCACGAATCAATGGTCTGCCTTTCGTTTGTCAAGTCCGGTGAAGCATTGGCTGAACCTTTTGGCCTTTTTGAACGGGCTTGTCAGGCTTGATGACCTTCAATATCGCTTCTATATCGTGGTCCTGTGCAAACCTTGCCTTAGAAGTAAATTCGATCCCGTTTTCCTGGCTGATGGAATCCGTCAAACCAACTATTGCGGACAGGAGGCGCAGCAGGTGTTCGACGCATTCGCCGGAAGTCGATGAACCCAATTCGATGACCGGGCGCCCCAACGAAAAGCTCAGGTTCCGAAAACAAGTGACTCAATAGTGTGCCGGCAGAGTGCAAGGAAAGTGGTCCTGGAGGTGGTGGGATTTGACTTAGCGCCCCACTCGCGGACTTTTTCGAACAATTCGTTTCTGGGAAGACACCCAAGTTATCTCTTTACGTGGGGATTTCGATTGCCAGTTTTTGGTCTCGCAGTATTACTCCAAGGACCTGCAAGTTCTTGTTGTTAGGACCACACGTGACTGGCAAGTGTCCAGACTCAATCATAGTCGGAACCGAAAAATTTATATGGATCGAAGATCTCATTCCAGTTGCCCGAGCCCAATTCGACAAAAAAAATTCAGAATCCCCAACGATAGCGAACGAAATGGCTCCACACCGGGAGTGGGGACTTACCCTTTCTGTTCGCAAAATCGGGGGATTCCTTATAAAGGTCGACCATCGACCTCCCGAAAATGAAAGAACAACAACGCTACCAACGCTTGAAAGAATCACTTCTCACTAGCGAGAGCATTTGCCCGGAGAACCGGAAACCGTTCACAGAGTTTTTTGATTTCGAGGAGTACAAGCTTAAGCGGAAGAACGGCCTTCCTGCCCTCGACGGGGGTTGTTATAAGACGCTCATCCACTATACGTTTCGGTTTCGCAATGCCAACCGCTGGTTCGAGAACAAACCGTGGACAGATCTTACCCGCGAGGATATCAAGTGCGTCTATGACGGCTTGGAAGATGGCGATATCAAGACGTCGTTCGGCCGTCCCGTCATGGATCGGGAGAGCTATTACTCGAAGGTTTTCAAAAGCAAGCCGTTCAAGCTCGCAGATAAGGACGAACTAGCAAAAGAAGTCATCGAATATTACCGAGGACACGGCGACAAACAGGTTCGATACTTGACGGAAGAGGAATTCCGGAAACTCACAAGTGTTCTCGCCAATTCGATCCATCTTCTCTTGTTCTGGTTGGCGTGGGACATCGGCGAAAATATCAACACCTTGCTCCAACTGACCAAACGTGAGTTAACGCGACAGATTAACCCCGATACCGGCGACGCGGAGTACTTAGTTCGCCTTCCCAAAGTCATCTTGAAACGTAGCCGCACGCCCAGAAGCGAACCGACGCTTTATCCAGAAACCATCCTATTACGCAGACATGGTGCTGAGCCAGCTTGGAGATGACGACCGAGTGTTCCGATTTGGGTACCGGCAATCCTACAAGGTACTCAAAGTTACGGCAAAGAAAACCGGTACTGGCTCTAACTTAACAACTGGTAGCGTTCACGGGGTCAGTCACGTCGTTTTGGACTTAGGCGATCATTTTGGGTAGATCCGCCGGTGTTTGTCGGCGTCATGCCGCATTCCATTCGTAGAGCTGGTGTAGTCCACCGAGGTGCAACCGTCTTGACTCATCGACTTCTCTTCGTTGGGCGGGTGCCCAACGAAGTCAAACAGAGAAATCCTCCTGACTTCCCAAGCATTCCGACAATTTTGGTAAGTGTTACTTGGCTTCGACCGATGACGGATTCTCAAAACAGCGATGAGTCTGTTTAGCGCATATGCAGCTCTTTTTGTGCTAGAGAGTGCATCTAACGTGCTCAGAAAGTATGCAGGAAGTGTCCGGTCACTTCGCCGAAAGGTCAAAGGCTGTAAAGAGTTGCGTCACAATTGTCGGCAAAGTGGAAAGGTAGTGATGGTGGAGGCGGCGGGAGTCGAACCCGCAACCCCAGGATACACCTATAGGACAGTTAGAGCGGAACTGCGGACCGAGCGAAGCACAAACCGGTCCACCCAATGGAGTTAACTCCAATAGGGATGCTCACCATGGGACGGTGGGACATGAAATCGCGCCGGGTTCGGGCCCAGAATCTGCTTCAAGAAGAGCACAACCAGCGCATAACGGGTTTCCAATGCAGCTCGAAGACAACGAATTGCGATTTCTCGTCGAAAATTGGGGTGCCCTTTCTCGTGAATCAAGACAGGCGCTGATTATGGTTGTGAAATGCTGCCTCAAGTAGCCCTCCGGTTCCCCAGCCGGTCTCCATAGGTCCCACGACCTGATATATAATCGTGGGTATGCCAACGATTTGCCTCAACCATCACAGCGCTGTCGTGGTTCCCTTTGTCCGAACTGCGCAAGGTGGACTCAATCTGCTTTTCGAACAGAAGGACTCAAGATTTAACCCTCCCTACTTCGATAACGGACTATGCTTCATTGGGGGGAATTGGCAGCGGAACAAGCATCGAGATTTAACCGCTGTCGATACTCTTAAGCGGGAAGTTTCTGAGGAATATTGGCTAATAACGGAAGAGAGTGAAAGCCTTCACCAGCTTATTGGTGAGAATCTGACTAGGGAGATATCGGAGGACTGTTCCCCATACCCGGAACGCCAATTGGCCAAGATTCGACATGCCGCTCGAACTCTCCTAAAGTCCCCGATGCATGCGGCAGACCTCGTAGTAAAAATCTCGCCTCCTATTGTAAACGAAGACCTGGTGTACGGGCTCACTGTTTTTACCAATGAATTAGAGGAAGCTGAGTACGAGAATTGGAGGAGGCTGCTCGAAGAGTTCAACGGAAAAGTCACAACCGATAATCTACGATGGGGTAGCCTAATCACCGACAAATCATTAGCGGAGATTCTGACTGACAATCGACAGAAGTTCGCCTACGGGTATGACCATGTCCTGAACTATTTACTGCACTCGAATGCATTTGGGGATATTGAGACAACAAATCTGGAGGTTCTCCAACACAGGACTGCGATTCAAGTACGAGGATTAGAATACGCACCGGAAGTTGAGAAGGTTGAAAAAGGTATTGGTATTGGTACGCCGACATACGAGTCATTGAGCAAACACGGGGTTGAATACAGACAACAGAACTAGGTCAGGTTCCGCCGATGATTGGATTGAGTATTGTGGTCGTGAACGGCCCACGCGTCAATCAACTGATGGGCGACATGAATCTGTCAGATGATAACGTTGTCGAGAAATCCAGAGCTCTAGGCCTCAACCCTTCGCTTGACTATGGAGATATCGAAAACGCTCGGTGCAGTCGAGGGATGCGAATCGAAACGCTTTCGAGTATTGCCAATGCGTTGGGCTCGAACTACGATGAGCTTGTAGGCACGCTGACCTCTGAAAACCTTCCGCTGCCAGAAAGTTTGATGCAGCAGCGTGTTTTCGTTTCGCACAAGGAGGGCAAGTACAAGGAAACAGAAGGTATTGGCTATCTGCGGCTCATGCTGAATGACCCCGTAGATGGCCCACCAGGACGTGATGAAGTTAAGGTGATAAATGCGTGCTGTGATGTACTCCTGGGTGCACGAGCAATTAACGACTACAGTACCTCCTCCCTAATCATCTCGCACGTCCTACCAAGTGTTCTGGAGTCCATTCGAGAACAGAATATTCTAATCAATGATGCGGACCTTCGTCGGATATGTGTAGAAGGGGGAGCCACATTTCGGGATTCCTTGCAGCTGGAGAAAAGTCAAGAGATTCTAGAGTTCGCAGCTAAAGGTCTCATTACACCAAGTAGGTCGGATTCGCAATTCCATCGACGCGTCTACGCACGCAATTGTGAACACCTCATTATGTTATACGCGGCGAAAGGCGACTTTTCATCAGCTGAACAGTATGTCGAGAAACTGAAAGATTTCACTGACGACGAAATGTACGGAACGCTCCCAGTGTGGATTCCGAGGATTCTTGACGGTAAGTGGCGCCTGAAGTGCGAAGACCGAAAGAAATCAAACCCATATATTGACGAGATGAGAGAAATCACGAATGCAGCTTTGGACCGGGAAACAAATGAATGGGCAAAATCCGAAGCTATTATCAATGAAGCGCGATTGGACGAGCTCGAAGATGTTGCCACACCACAAGAGAGATTCGATGAAATCGCTAGTCAGTTTAAGAACGTTGGACCTCAACGATTGTCGCTGCCGCCGACGCGTGCTTGCCTCCCGCGCACCTTTTTTCGGTATCTCAATAATCACGAGAAATCGCTATTGAGGAAACGAAGTAATCTTGACCAAGCTAGTACGCAAACGAATAGGTTGATTCGAGAGATTGAATGGATACGCGAGGGGGCGAAGAACCGAACCAAGGCCTTCGATATGGTGGCATTTCCGAAGGCGAG
>JAJDAB010000188.1 GCA_029262095.1 Candidatus Hydrogenedentota bacterium | reverse complement strand
GAGATGATCTTCCAGTCTTCGCCTTCGCGGCCGAAAGTCAGATCGACAGCAACAGCACCAAGATCACTGCTCAACCCGATACCGGAGTAAGTCGCCGTATCGCCTTCGACTTCGAGTACCGCGGTCTCCCGTGCAATGCTGAGGTTGTTCAACATGCCTTGATCGATGGTATCGGCGAGAAATGTGCGTACAGCATCCTTGTCAATGAATTCTTCGGAGTACAGGATCATAATGGCGTCTAAATCGTGGGCAATCAGTGCTGTTGAGCACTGTGCAGCGATCGCATCAATTCTATCCTCATCAGATACGCCACTGTTTCCGGTGGCGCAGCCCACCATACCCGTCAATCCAATCATGATTAACACATTCATTCCGATTCGAAGCAATTGATGATTCTCCTTTTAGAATGGAGTCTTGATTGCGAGCACTCACACCAGCATAGGGCTGGCGCAGGTGGCGTTCAACGTTTGATCGATATTGGCGGTTTCGTGTCATACTATATCTACGAATTATCGAAAGGAGACTGTGAGATGGCAGCCGGTAAACGGTCCGACCACAAGATGGCTATGCGCGAAGAAGCCCGCGCCAAAGTGAAGCCCCGCGGCGATAAAAATGGACTTCGCGGTTACCAAAACGAAGTAGACCAAGGGCTAAAGCAGCTTCGTATCAAGAGCGCGCAAGGGGGAGACGGAAAAGCCAAACGGTTCAAGTCCGAACTCAATTACCTGCTCAACAATTATTCGCCGAAATTCGACTCGCGCATAGAACAACTCATCGACGGATGGCGACGTAGCGGCGACCCGGATTATGATCCGATGATTCGGGTGAAGTACCGCAACGCGGTCCGCGCGCACATGTCCAAATCGAATCCCCACTAGGGTCCGGGTTCGAAAGGTCTACCTTGAAGTCGCGATTTCTCATCCTCGTACTACTCGTTACGACCGTAGCCATGATCGTGGATTTGAGCACAGCCCCGCGGAGCAAATTCACCGCAGGCAATTATGAGCGCCTGGTGAATGGAATGACGCTGGACGAGGCCACCGCTATTTTGGGGGAGCCAGGGGCGGTGGATCACACCATGCGCGACATGGCCATAGTGACGTGGTATAGCCCATTTGATGCCGAATCCTATGTCGCCTGCACCATTGGATATCCGTCGGCGACGGTGAAGTCGAAGATGCGAGGCGGCGAGCTTCCAGTCCGTGCGCTGCTGCTGCCAGACGAAGTACCCAAGCGTCATGTCCCGTCTTACTTGCTTTCCAAGATGAAGTACAAACAGGGTCAAGAGCGTCGGGCAATGCTTATGCTAGACCCACCGAAAACGACGTCTGCGCTTCCCATTTTTCCATAGCGTAAGTCAATCTTGCAGTCGGATGTGTCGCGTCAAAACTTCGCGAAGCCAATCCGGCAAATCTGCCGATTGATTCTTGTCGTAATCGACCCATGCGTTGACCGACGTTGCGTCAGCCACAATGTCGTTCGTGCCTTCGCTAAATGCCGCCATGGCGAGCGAAATGCTCCGGTTTCCGATGCGCGTCAGCCGAACGCCGATTTCCAGTGTGGCCGGGTAATGTACCTGTTTTCTAAAGTTGGCGGTGGTCGTCACCAGTGCGGGGCCCTCGTTGCTGTCGTGGTTGTGCAAACGCAAATCAACACTATCAAAGAACGCGATGCGGGCTGACTCGAAAAACGTAAAATAGCGCGCGTTGTTGACGTGGGCTTGCGCATCCATATCGCCCCAACGCACGATGACCGTGTGCCAAAACTGAAACTCTTCTCGCATAATTACTCCGTGATTCTCGGCGGTGTTAGGTGTTTGTCAGCGTGCGCAATGCAAGATTCGACATTAATGTGATCGCCGTGGGAATCGCCGCGTCACTAAAGTCATATCGAGGATTGTGAAGCGCCGGGTATGGCTCGGTGTCGCTTGGGTTTACACCCAAGCAAATAAATGCGCCAGGCGCTTTCTGCAAGTAGAACGCAAAGTCTTCGGCGCCCATAAACGGGCGATCCATCTCAACGAATGAGTTCTCGCCCAGCACATCGCTCGCGGTTTCGAAAACGAACTGCGTTGCGTCAGCGTCGTTGTTCAGGGGCGGATACGGATTCTCGGCAAACGTCACCCGGGCTTCAGCACGGAATGCGTGCGCAACATCACTCGCGACACGTGTGATCGCTGATTCCATTCGGTCGTGCACAGCGGCGGTCAAGCTACGAAACGTGCCTTCGAGCGTCGCCGTTTCCGGAATTACATTGCTGGTGTTTCCGCCGTGAATCATTGCGACGGTCACGACTGCGGGATCGAGCGGGTCGATTTCCCGGCTTACAATGGATTGGAGTGCGGTTGTGATGTGCGCCGCGACGACGACCGGATCAATGCCCGTGTTCGGTGCGGCGGCGTGACAACCCTTACCGTCAACCTCGATCAAAAAATTGTCCGCCCCGGCGAGCATCGGTCCCGCGCGTAACCCGATTTTGCCGACCGGCAATGTCGGCCATCCGTGCAATGCGAATGTCGCATCAACACCGTCGAGAATGCCTTCTTCCACGATATAACGTCCGCCAGCGGCGACTTCCTCCGCCGGCTGAAATACAAATTTCACAGTGCCAGCAATGGCATCCCGCATTCCGGCCAAGGTCTGGATGACGCCGCACAGACACGCGGTGTGGCCGTCATGCCCGCAGGCGTGCATACGGTTCGGGATTTTGGATGCGTACGACAGGCCCGTCTCTTCCTCAATCTCTAGCGCGTCCATGTCAGCCCGAAGAAGCACGGTCTTATCGCCGTTGCCTTCAAGCGTCGCGACGATGCCAGTGCCTTTCGCGTGGCCTCGGGTATAGGGGACGTTGAGCGTGTCCAGAAAATGCGCTACGCGATCTGAGGTCCATACCTCCTC
>JAJDAB010000187.1 GCA_029262095.1 Candidatus Hydrogenedentota bacterium | reverse complement strand
CATCCATCGGCGGACCCGGCACCCCCAGCTCAGCCAACACCGTCGGCGCGACATCTTCCAGCGATGCAAAACGCGCCGCGACCGGCTTCGACAACATCAACACACCCACAGGCCGATGGTTCCCGTTCATCCCCCGCTCTTTCCCCCCCAGATACTCGTCCGGCCTCAATCGTCGAAACGACTCCCCGCCCCGCGCGCGCAAACAGGAATGCGAATACCCGTCCTCCAACGCGAGCTCAACGATGATGTCCGGAGCCGCATCCGTGTATGGACCGTCGAACACATCCGAACGCGGTCGCGCACATTCCACCGCGTCCCATCGCTCAAGCGCCTCACACAACCCTGCGCAAAACGAATCGTACTCCGACGCCGGAATAACGCCATATCGATCGCGCCCCTCCAGATTCACCCGTATTGACGGGAAATAATTCAGCTCCTCCGACCATGCCGTGGTATTGGCCCAATCAATGCCTGCGAACCGATCCCGGCTTTCCGCACGCGTCGCCACCCCACGCATGAGCCGAAAAAGCGCGCCGCGCCACCGTGCCGGAACCGCACGCAACGCCACCCGTTTCACGACGCTGCCACCACCGCCAGAAAACGTCAGATAACCGTGCTCCGCCAACCAATTGTTGAGATGAACAACCCCGGTTCCCGCGCCACCGAACCCATGATCGGAGACAATACCGATAGTGACATCGTCTCCCGCCGCAGCCATGAGCCTACCCACGGTCGCATCCAATCGCTGGTAAATTTGCCGAATAGCCGTTTCAAATCCAGGCCGGAACCGTGGCGAGTTGCCGTCATGAAACATCCAGAAATGATGCGCGACTGTATCGCTCTCTCCAAACACCACCATGAAAAAATCCCACGGTTCCCGGTTGAAGAGTTTGATCGCGATGGATTCTTTATCCTGAATCTTGGCCAACAGTTTTGCGAGGGTGTGCGCATGCCAACCCTCGCCGATATTAGACTCCTGAACATCCGCAAACCGCCAACCATTCACATCCTCATACAACGATTCCGGATACACAAACGAGCGGTCCACCGCCGTCGCCACCGGCGAATCAAACCCCGCCACCATAAACCCATTTACCGGCTCCGGCGGATACGTCCCTGGTACACCCAAGACCCCGACCCGTTTACCCGCATCTCCTAAAATGTTCCACAACGCAGAAACACGCCGGTACGTCGAATTCACAAACTGGATTTGCTGACTCGCGTGGTCCATTTCCGTAAAATCGAAAACGCCGTGACGACCAGGATTCACCCCCGTCACACACGTGGTCCACGCCGGAAACGTCACCGGCGGATCCACACTCCGGCAACGCAAGAACGTCCCCCGCGCCCGCAACGCCGCCAAATTCGGCAATGCCCCATCATCCATCCAAGGCGCAGCAAGCGACGGCTCCAAACCGTCCAAACCAATCAAAAGAAATCGACCCATGCTGATCATACTAAGGAAAGATGAATCGTTTCGCACCCAATTCTAGAATTGGCACGCGGGTTGCTCAATACTCTCGTCTATGAGCATGACGATTGGAGAAGGACTCGCACTATACCGGGCAGGCAAATCGCTGCTCGGCGGCGTTCGCCAAGCATTCAAGAATCGGCCCGGCGGACAACAAACCCAACAAATTCAGGCGTTTCGCACCGCACTGGAACAACGTCTCGCAGCCCAGACGACATCTTCACCGTCAGCCAACGGCGTCTCAAGCACCACGAAAGCCGCCCCAACACAATCACCGAATCAGCAACGCATCTCGGCAACACTTGCCGCACTCGAGCGCGCATTGGGCAAAGATTTCTCCCTGCAACCTATTGATGCATCGCGCCCTGCGGTTCTTCAGCTAAACGGAAACGAAATCAACGTGACGAACAGTCACATAGACGAGGCGCGCCTCGAAGCCCTCTTTGCCGACAGGCCTGACTTGCAACAACTCGTCCACCGGCTCGACATCGCCCTACGCGCGGAAGCTGGCTTCAACAGTGCGGTCAAGAGCGCCACGACATTAACCATCAATCAAAACGGCATCACCGCCTCGCTCCAACCCGCCTAACACAACAAGCGTCTGAGCCCAGAACACTCTGAACTAACCGGGATTGCCCGACTGCTCCTGCCACGCTTGTTGAATGACATTAAAGCCCGCACCCGACCCCGGCAAGTTCTGACCCCCATCCACAACGATCACACTTCCCGTGATATACGACGCGAGAGGCGATGCGAGAAACACCGCGACCTGAGCGATCTCTTCAATCGTTCCATGACGCCGTAACGGAATTTGTTCGTCGATGAGGTCTTTCGTTCCCGGAGGCGCTAAACGGCGCGCCCCCTCCGTTCCCTCAATCGGCCCCGGCGCGATGCTGTTCGATCGGATACCATGCTTACCCCACTCGAGCGCCAAGTTCTTCATCAGATTATCGACACCCGCCTTCGCCGCCCCAACATGGCATTGCAACGGATACGGCAAGAACGCTTGACCCGCGGAAATAAAAATGATGCAACCCTTGGTTTCTTTCAGCTGTTCAACCGAAGCGTGACACGCATGAAACGAACCGCGCAGATCAATGTCCACCACCGACTTGAACCCGTTCGGGCTAAGCACCTCAGCCGGGCACGGAAAATTCCCGGCCGCCGCACACACCAACACATCAATCGGCCCGAGCGACTCGTAGCAATTCTCGATCACCTCTTGCAGACCAGGGTAATCCCGCACATCACACGTTTCCGCAAAGACTTCATTACCAAACGACCGCAGTTCCTCCGCAGCCTCGTCCAGTTTTTCTTGTCGGCGCCCGCAAATACCCACCTTCGCACCCAGTGCAGCAAAATGTTTCGCGATGCCCAAGTTAATACCGCTACCGCCGCCCGTCACAAAGACGACTTTATCCTTCATCGAATCCTTGGGGAAATATTCGGTCACCAACATATCCCGCACCTCCCTACAAAGTTACCAAGCCTGCCCAGATACGCTCACAGCCCAACGGGCCCACAGCCTAAAACACCGAATCGATAGTAGCCTGTGCAACGTGTGACCGACAACAACGGCGAGCGCACTCGATTAAATACAGCCGTTGCGCTCAGGCGCATCAGATGGCATGATGCTCAGATCGTAACGATACCGACACGGCATCAACCAAGGAGCCTCAACTATGTCGAACGAAGATCAGAGCACATCCCGCAGGGACTTGCTGAAATTGGGCGCAGGCGCGACCGCCGCTGCTGCAACAATCGGATTTGTGCGCCCTGCAATGGCCGCACACCACGAATCCATTACACAGATCGTCAAGTTCAAACTCGATCCCGCGAAGGCCGACGAAGCCGAAGCAGCTTTGAAAACGCTGACCAAAGCCGTAGAAGACAACGAGCCGGACGTGTTGGCCTACATCGCCTACCGTTCGGATTCCGATCCGGAAGAGGTCGTCTTTTTCGAGATGTATAAAGACGAAGCCACACTCAAGGCGCACGGCGCACAGCCGCACCTCGCGGAAATGCGCAAAGTATTCGGTGCCGGCGTATTCAAACCGCCCGTCGACATTCAGAAAATGAATAAAGTCGGTGGATTCATGAGGTAACGCTCCTCATCGTCATGCCACAAGCGCGGCGGACCAATCGGTTCGCCGCGCTTTTTGTTTTTCGATACCCTGTCTTCATGAAACCACCGGCCATCCAATTCATCGACGCCAACGGTATAGCGCACGAAGCCGCCAACCACGACGCGCGAATCGTAAGCCTCGTCCCTAGCATTACCGAACTCGTCGTCGATCTCGGCTTAGCCAATCAGCTAGTCGGCCGGACGCAATGGTGCATCCATCCCGCAGATATTGTCGACACGATACCCACGATCGGCGGCACCAAGAAGATCAATCTCGACAAGCTCAGCGCATTGGATCCCACGCACGTCATCATGAACATTGACGAGAACACGCGCGAAATGGCCACCGCAATCGCAGAGATCGCGCCCAACATCATCGTCACGCACCCCATCGATCCTCGCGATAATATCGACTTATACCGGCTCATCGGCGGTATCTTCAAAAGACAGGACAAGGCCGAATCACTTTGCAAACGATTTGAGGACGTCTATCAAAACCTTCTAGCGACACGAAAGACGTTGCCGGAACAAAAAGTGCTCTACCTCATTTGGAAAGACCCTTGGATGACCGTGTCGCACGACACCTACATCGCACGCACGCTCGATCTGATCCACTGGAAAACGATAGGAGACAGCGAAGATCGATATCCACAAATCACAATCGACCACGAATTAGTCGCGAACACGGATCGCATTCTATTCAGCACCGAACCGTTCGATTTCAACCAAACGCATCTTGACGAATTCGCGAAAGAATACAATTGCGCTCCTGATAAACTACTTCTAATCGATGGCGAAATGACATCCTGGTACG
>JAJDAB010000186.1 GCA_029262095.1 Candidatus Hydrogenedentota bacterium | reverse complement strand
TGTGTTTGGGGGCGTGGGACTCGGCATCGCTGGCGGCCTGGTGTTTCTCTACTTGTTATTTGACCGGTTCGCGCCGACACCTTGGACATTTGGCTTGTCTGCGGGCGGGACCCTGGCGCTAGCGATCCTCAGTATCGGGCGGTTTCGGTACGTTCGGGATGTCCTCGAAGAGCACGCCCCGACGATGACTCAAAACTTGGGAATTCTTGGCACGGCAGCCGGTATAGGTGCCGCCGCTGCGTTGCTCGGTGTCGCGTTCATGTGGTTCGCGGGAAAACGCGATGGCTGGAAACGCGGTGCCATCGTGACAGCTGTTGTATACGTCGCGCTTATCATAGGCGGCGCTGCGTACGGCGCCGCAAATGTACCCGAACGTGAAGCCCCTGCATTCGCAGACGAGGCATCGGAAAAACCAAATATCATTCTCATCGCCGTTGACACACTGCGCGCGGACTTTCTCCCGATGTACCGGCCAGAGACCGCGAAGGCCAAGACGCCAAACCTCGCGGCATTCACCCAAGACTCGGTCCTGTTTCAACATGCGTTCGCCCAATCCTCCTGGACCAAGGCGTCGTTCGGCACCATTTTCTCCGGCATGTACCCCGAAGCGCATAGCGCGACCGGAAAGGCATCGGCGTTACCGGATGAAGTCGTGACGTTTCCCGAGGTGTTGCGCGACGGCGGATATTACACGCGCGGATTTTCGAACAACCCGAACATCACAACGACGTTTAATTATGACCAAGGATTCGTTCATTACACTGATCTGAAACCCGATTTGTTGTTTGGCGCGCAACCTTCTTCTGAGAAGCTGGTGGTATACGACATTCTGCGCAAGGTGTACCAAGTCGTCACCGGCAAACTGTTCAAGCAACGCATCGTAATCACCGACTTTTATCAACCGGCAAACCAAGTGACAGACGAAGCTTTGGGGTGGATCGATAGCGATGAACGCCCCGAGAACGCGCCGTTCTTCTTGTTCACCCACTACATGGACCCGCACGACCCGTTCCGCGACCCGGAGCGGCCGGGTAAAGGGTATGCCCGCGTCCAAATGGGAAATCCCGATCCGGACGAGTACAAAGAAGCGTTTATCCGGTCTTACAACTACGAAATCGAATTTATGGACACCCACGTAGGACGCCTTCTGGACGGACTGAAATCGCGCGACCTGTACAAAGACACTCTAATCGTATTTACATCCGACCACGGCGAAGAATTCTGCGAACACGGGGGCTGGTGGCACGGACTCAGCCTCTATGACGAACAAATCGCCGTACCACTGATCATCAAACTACCGACGAATGCGGTTTCCGGCAAAGTGAATCCGCATTTGACTCGCCACATCGATTTGGCCCCGACATTACTTTGGTTTGCGGGGTCGGATCAGCCAGAGTCGATGATCGGGCAAACGTTGTTCTTCTCCGATTTCATGCCCGCCAACGAATTTACCACTGACACGTATGCCGCACTGAACTTTGAAGGAATCGAACTGCAAGCCGTACGCACGAAGACGCGAAAACTCATTAAGTCGAACGAGAACAAGCGGAAATTCGCGCCAATCGAATTGTACGACCTGGAGAACGATCCCGGAGAACTCGAAAATCTCGCAGGCATCAATCTGACCGAAGAGGCTGAACTGCTTGCACTGGTCGATACTGCGCTGGAACGCGCGCAAGCCGATGCGGTCGCCGCACAGGACGTAGACATCGAGGCCGTACGCGAACAAATGGAAGCAACCGGGTATCTCGGAAACGAGACCGAAGATTAGCCGACCTTTGCAATTTAAACTTTCTTCAACCACCAAGGCACAAAGACACCAAGAAACTCCCGCTCATTCACGCCTTCGCAATGGAGGGCCAAGTTCCACCTTAGACTTGAGCAGGCCGATATGCGCTACTCGCACCCGCGCTCGTTCCGAACCTAAGGTAACCACTCGGTTCAGAGTTCCGCCTTTAGGCGGCGTCCCGCAGAACGCCTGCCGCCTAAAGGCGGAACTCTAAACGAGCGCTATTCATTGGTCTTGTGTTCTAGCGGAGGGCCGTCTCTGACTCTTTGATGTCTATGTCCACACCTGAGTTCTCGACATTCTGAAATGCAGTGGACTTCAGCAGGCCGTTGTATGCTTTCTTGTGATGTAACTTCGGCCCAATCCATATCTCTTTGACCGAATCGAAAACCCCATGCTCATTTCCCAACGGAAGTTCAAGATAAGGCACGAAAATACCGTCGCGGATACGCGTTCTTGTATAGCATTCTAGTGGTAATGCCTTTGGTGCTGCCCATATTGTCGGAACAAACCTCCACTCTGCTTCATCCTTAAAACCTTCCTGTTTGAAATAGCTTGACAGCCGCATAACGGTATCACGACACGCAATAGCAATCCTTTCGACAATGATTGTTTTGTCTGCCGGATGCTTCGTTGAGATGTCGTTTGCCGATTTCCAGGCATTATCAAGAAGTTTACTCATCGTTTTTTCTTGTAGCTCAAGGTCATATTCCAGTTTTATCAGTTCGAACAGTGGTCGAGTCGCGTACTGGTATGGCGCCAGGGACGCCATTAACGCTTTAGACGAAAACCCAATGCTGTAGCCCGCGCCGCCATCTGAATAGGCGCGATACTGGCTGAGGTGATCTCTTTCTTTGCTCAGAGAAGCGCAGTATGCTGCGGGTAGATTTTCTTCATCCTTTTTTACATGTTCAAATCGACTGCTACACTTCTCCAAGAAATCGAGTTTGTCTCCTGTTGCGCGATGGCCGAATTTCTTTAGAGCTTCCTCATATAGCCACTGCCCGTGTCTAACTTCGTGCGGGTCGTTTAGGTAGAGAACGTGAGTGGCTCGGATGGAGTGGCTCTCCAGAATCCCCTGAAGTCCATCAGCGTCGGTGTAATGATATAGGATGTCCGGAGGCGTCTGCGATTTATCGCGAAATGGCCCCCAAGATTCTATTAGAAGATTGTTCTCTGCTTCGCTTATATCTTCATGCGCTCCCAAGAAATTTGTCTCCCTTTTGAATTTATCGTATATGTATACACCACGCCCGTTGCCAGATTCCTTTTCCGATCGTCGAAGTAACTCGATAATCGCGTGGCAGTTTCACCTCCAAGACACGAAGGCACTAAGAAATCACTCGTTATCGATTCTTTGTGCCTTGGTGGTTGAACTTTATCGGGGTCGATTTACATCACTCATCCAAAATCCGCAACGCGGTATCCACGACCCACTCCGGGGATATTCCGGTCATGCAACGGTGGTCGGTTCTACAAACCGGCTTTTGACAGGGTCCGCAGTCGACGTCAATTCTGAGCACCTGTCCCTTCTCATACGGTCCAACCGAATACGCCGGTTTTGTTGGTCCCATGATGCAAACCGTGGGCACGCCGAACGCGACCGCCACATGCCGTGCACCCGAGTCGTTGCAAATGAGCAAATCCAGCTGCGACACCGTCGCCTTTAGGTCTTCGATCGTGGATGTGCCGTCATGACACTCCATCAATTCGCTGTGCGCGTGCCCCATCAGCTCGAGCCGCAGGTCCGATTCTCCGGGGCCGGTCAATAGTACGCACGTTGCGCCGGTGCGTTCGATTAACGTATCCGCCGCCTCGGCAAATCGTTCTGCGGGCCAACGCTTACTCCCGCCGAAGGCTGCCCCTGGCGCGATACCGATGCGCGGCCCGGTCGGCGGAAACTTTGCGCGAATCGTCGAAACGAGATTCGGCTCAGCCGCCAATTCGAGCCCCTCTCCGTCGTCGGTGCAGCCCAAGCCCGCCACCAAATCGAGGTACTCCCTCGCCATATAGACCGGGGCGATTCGCCTGTTTTCACGATGCGGCGCGACCGTCTGGGTCAACAACGCCGACCGCCAGCCGCGTGCGTATCCGATTCGAATGCGTGCGCCAGACAGACGTGCCAACATCGCAGCGCGAAATGAATGCGGAAACACGACCGTGATGTCGCCCGCATAAGGTCTCAACACCTTGCTCAACGAAGGTAGCGTCCATATCCCGGGCCGTGATGGAATCGCGATACGATTCTGAATCCATGGAAGCCCGGCGAGGAGATCGCATGCGCTAATGCGACCGGCAACATTCAGTTCTGCATCCGGATACTGGGAGCGTAGTGCGCGCAACGCGGGCGTACACATCGCGACGTCGCCGATCCAATTGGGCAGTAGGGCGAGCACTCGCTCTGGTGAGGTTGTCATCGCGCTTTATTCGCCCCGGTGGATAGCGGAGCGCTCAGTGCGATTCGTGGCGATCTTCGACACTCCGTGCCAAGCGGCCTACGAATTCATCTTCGCCCAGCGTGTCTTTGTACAACCGTTCACGCTCCGCAAAATTGCGCCGCAAGATTTCCATGCAATCGATGATCGCGCGCGCCATGACCACAAAGAAAAACACGAAGAGCACGATGAGGTACAACGCGAACTGACGCGGATCATCCCGAACACGAATAATGCCGAGTCCGAGGACGGTCACAATCAAGATCGCAAAGAGGAGATAGAAACTAAACGGCCGCCAACCCGAAAGGTTGCGGGCCGCACGCGCGAGATAATACCGATAGGGGCGCGCAGTCGATTCTGTTGGTTCGGGAGGGACGTCGGGCAAGGCGAATTCAACCGGGCGCTAGTTCTGCGCGCAGCCGCCTTGGGCCATGCAACAGCTCGATGCGCCACAGCCGACCGGTTCGGACATCGCACCGCCGCTCACCGGGGCGAAGGCACTAGGCTGCTTCTCCAACGAGGATGACCCGCAACTGGGGCACAGCGCCGTTGCGCTGCCTGACACGAGCAATTCAGCGTGGTCATGGCAATCCACGCATTCGAATGCGAAAAGCGGCATATTCAATACCTCAGGCCGACATGGCCAGAAGCATCGTAACACGGATTATACACAAGCGCAATTGCACCAGCACGTTAAGCTGGATGGGGTGAACCGCGTATTGATTTCCTCTAACGATGAGTATAATAACTCGAAAATCTATTGCCGGATAACTTCATATATGGTGTCAATGCTTATTTTGTCCCATATATTGTGTATCGGCTTTCGAGTTTTTATGCCGATTTCGAACTTTGGTTATCCACAATCTACAATCGGGTGATACCAAATGTAGGATCAAGACCAAATATTTGGAACTTCTAAAGACTCGAAAACCACCGGCGATCCTACTATATCTTCTATGAACCTCGAAGATTAGGTCAAATAGCAGTGTTTTAAGGGATTCTTTCAAATTGCGATATACTGTATTTGGGGTTGACACGCACAATATGTTGTGGTAGAGTTCGCTCAGTGCTCGAAACCGCACGTGGGGGCAGGTCATCGACTTCATTGCACCGTGAGGTCAGTTCCGCAGCCCAGACCATTAATGTCCACACAACATAGTTGGGTAGTGATTACTGGAGACCGCAGCCCAAAGGTATTCACATTAGAGACTCAACCCGTGATCCTCTTGCGCCAAGACTACACGGAAATTAGGTTTCGACACTCCCCGCAATGGGTGGCGGGTATAAATTACCCGCCACCCCCTCTTTTTCCCCTAGTACACTTTTCAATCTGATTGATCGAGAAGAACGCACCGATCGTCTTTTTGTGATACCAGGACCGGCCAAGCGAAAATGGTCAGATCTTCGATCTCGGGAAAGTGCTGGCGGTGTATCCGCAATGGTTCGGCTATAGAAGCGTGGGGGCCAGGGACGTGTGGCGTCACGCCGACGCTCATACCGCGACGAGAGCCACGTCTTGATGGGGTGTGACCCCGATCCCAACCTAGATAGTGAGAAAGACCCGGCGTGGCCGGATGATCTTGGTGTTGTCGGGCGAATCTTTCCGTTCCTGCAAGAATCGGCGGGATCGTGCTTTCGCGAAGGCTTCCACTTCCGACGGTGCGACGGATAGCGGCGCCCAATTCCAGACGTCTGCGATGATGAATTGATCGCCGCATTGCCATGCTGTCACTTCGATTTCGAACAAGCGATTGTTGTTGCTGAAGTAGAGGTGGCCCCATACCAGCGACGCCGGCTCCTTCATCAAGGATGATTCGAGTACCCGTGCGCGAACGCCCCCCAGTGCCAACGGTTCGATATCGTCCCAGCGCACACCATCTTCGGCGAGTTCATCGCGAAGACGATTCAGCGTGTGCTGCTTGATCATGCGCGCCTGTGGATCGAACGCTTCCGCTCCGGACAACGCACCGAACACGCGACGTCGTTCAGCCTCTAGAATGCGTTGGCCATCCGCGCTCTCTGCGCACACATCAAGCGCAGCGTCTACATCATTGTTTGCAATGGATACGAGAAAGGTTCGCGAGATGCCCGCCAGATCGTGATTGCTTTGCGCGCCCACGCTTCGGTCGGCGATAGCAAACCCCATCCCTACGATCGCGAAAATCGCGAGAAAAGCGAGGGGCTTAACCCAAGATCGACCGGCGGACGACTCTTCGTCTTCCTCGATGAGCCGAGACTCCATCGTGGAATGCTTCGGTTCCAACCAGTGGAGATCGGCCAGACTGTTCCTGTGCTTCCGTGCCATAGCGACATGCCCGCCTATGCCGAGCGAATCCTTCACCCGGGTATAAAAAAAGCCGCAGTGGTCGATCTTCCCCCTGCGGCGTAGTTAGCGATTAGAACCACGTGCCTTTGCGGCACCTGGCGTATACCCCAGAATTCGCGAGTCGGCCATCCTCGGCGGATGACCCATCGCTCTTACTATTGCGCTCGATGAGCGCCCCAAGACCTATCTAAGCGCGTCGGGCAAAATCTGGTTGAATGCGAACAACCAGGGGAAAAACACCTCAAGGGTCAGCGCGATGACCTGAATGAAGTTCCCAACGAAAATCATATCGAAAATGTTACGTGGGAAAATCGACATTTAATGTAGCCTCCTTCCATTTATTGAACGGGTTTCTGAGAACCCGACACCCAAGTTCGGGCAACTCGCCCGGCCAGGGTTTCCGCTTCTAACAAAGTGGCGCGTTATACGTCGCGAGTGTCGAAACCGCCGTTCGTGCCGAAAAGCAGGTTCACGAACGCCGTCAGTGCACCCGTATTCTTGATTTGCAAATACCACTGCCACCAGTACGCTCTGGCAGGGGCTTGCTTGGTAACAACGCGTAAATGTTTCATTCGTTCATCCTTTCGCGAAAAATCGTTGTTGCTTTCCGCTCGTTTCCCAACCAACCCTTCGCTCGGCGTTTGCCGCGGGAATGTTGGTTGGCGTCCGCTTAGTCAATTTCATACCTAGGGACACCGCCCCATTTTCTGAAACCGACCAGACGTAAGTCGTAGTCAAATCCTCAGACGACTACCTTACGACTGAAGGAAACTATCGAAGAGATTGATGAGCCACTGGAGTTGGATCGGACGAAGTTTCACCGGGCCAATAATGTTCTTGAGCTCGACCCACGCGACTCCATTCGCTTCCGCGGGCTTGGCACTTGACAGCGCTTTAACATGCTTCATTTGGCGTTTCACCTCCCTTCATTGCTCGTACCCCCCGTTGGAGCACGAAGATTCTCGCTTCCGCTGGAACTCAACTTTGAGTCCCGTGAAATACTGTTGGCGTATTTTGGACTATTTGAGCAAAAGATGCAACCCCTTGGGCTCGGGGTCGCCCCAACCCAACTACCTTGTATCAGGGACTTTCGGGCAAGAGACCCCAATCCGCCAAATAGTCGAAAATGCCGAGGTCGCCTTCGGTTAAAAATACCCCGGCCACATCGTTCCAAAAATCAGGATCCAGCACGTCGCCGAGCATCGTGTTCAGTTGGCCAAAGAACACGCTCAATGAGTCCAAATCGCCCATAATATTGAGCGATTGCTCGGTCAGCGGGCCGAGCGCTTCGACGATGCCTTGGGCCGTGTAGAACTGGCCCAGCACGTCAATGGCCGCACTCTGGATATCCAGCGCGACCAGTTGCTCTTGCGACAGGATCGCGCCAACCTCGATTTGATCGCCGAGCTGTTGAACGCCTTCGAATATATACTGGGCCGTGTCGAATTCGCCGATTTGGTTGTAATAGTTGCCGTGATCGAGCAGGGCAACGGCTAGGTCAAACAGAGCGTCTGCTTCTTCGTTTCCCGCGTTGAATGCGGCGAGAAGTTCCGCCGTATCCGGTTCTAGACCATTGGCGATGAGCGCATCTTGCCGGTGCGCGGCAGCCTCAAGCGAATATGCAGTAGCGTATTCAAGGGCCTGTGCCGCTAAAAGTGCCTCAATGGCGGACCGCGGATCGCCGTTATCCAAATACATCTTGGCCTCGAGGTAATAGGGCAGCGCATTCTGCACGTCCAGCTCGGCAATTTCTTGAGAAAACGCCAACGGCGTTTCCGTCTGGGCCTCGCCCGGCGGTTGCGCAGTCACAGATTCCAACAGCTCAAGTTGGACATATGGGCTTCTCGGCAACATTCCGACAACGGTCAGCAAGGCTTTTTCCGCTTCATCCGGCATCAAGCTTTCTGCCAGACCAACGAGCGCCCCGGGAGGCAAGCCCTGTTTTTCAGCGAGCTCGATCGCCTGCTCGCGGGAGAGTGTCGCTAACTGCTGAAACTTGGTCCAGTCCCCGGTCTGCGATGCTTCTCTTCGAGCTTCGAGTACCGAGTCGCCATCGATTTTCGGCGTCTCCGTAAGTTGCAATGTTCGAGGCGGGGCCACCGCTGGAACACTGATCATACGCCGTTTCACACGAGGCGGCAGGCTTTGCCGCTTGGTATCAAATTCATTTCGATAATTCTCCCAATCATTCGATTCCGAGGATGGAACCGTTGATTCAATCGGCGGTGCGACCGGTACTTCATTCTGAGAAAACCACACACCGCTGATACCGACGGTCACCATTGCGGCCGTGGCGAGCGCAGCGGCCCTACGCAACAACGACCGGCGTCGCAAACGCTCCGCGTCAAGCGTCACGATAGAGTCGGGTTCGGACATGCGTTGCACCGCATCCATTACTGCTGCGGATACATCAACATCCGGGACGTGGGCCACGATTTGATCGCCGAGCGATTCGAGCGCATCTGCCGTATCGTTTATCCACGTGCTCGCGGCCTGAACGTCGTCCGACTCATCGGCAAGACGCCGCATCCGATCGGACTCTGGTAGCGGCAATTGACCGTCTCGCCAATCCAATAAGGAGGCGAATAGCTCGTCAGCGACGGACTCGCCCGCGCTCGATGTGACCGCGTGCATGATGGCCGGCTTGAGGTCGACCGTCGGAGAATTGCTCGAAATGGAATCGCCGAATTCGCCCAGTTCATCGCGCATGGACACGACCCACGCGAACTCGTCTTGAAGTTCAACCGAACGGGCGATTTGCTCACGAAGTGTTGCTACGGCACCCGGATCGAGGCGGCCTTCGGCGAGATCCAACAGCTTGTCGTAGGTGTGTTCGTCGATGGAATCGGAATCATCCGTCGCCGCGTCGAGCTGGCCTTCTAGGGTTGGCCACAAGTCTAATGCAGGCGCGCCACTGATGATGTTGTCGCCGATAGCGTGCAAGTCATCAACCATTGCGCCCCAAACCGCGGCCTCTTTCGCGACGGCGGTGTCGGCGTCGATTCGCTCGCGCAATTCGTCGGTTTCGGCGGACGCAAGGGTACCGTCGAAAAGCGCGAGAATCGCGTCGTGTGCGTTATGTTCGTTGGACGGGTTCATGGTTGCTCTATCGAGTGACTACAAGTCATCTTTCATAAATTCGTACTTACCGCGCAACGTCTTGAGTATTCGGTGCAGACGCGTGCGCACCGCGCCTTCCGTACTATCTACAATCTCAGCGATGTCTCGTGCCTGCATCCGTTGAAAAAAACGTAGCACGACGATTTCGCGAGACTCGGGATCGAGTGTAGCCAATGCACGATCCAAGAGTTCATGCCGTTCGGACCTCATCATGTGTTGGTCAGGGCTGTCGGCGGCGGATCGAAACACTTCGCCTGATTCGGAGCGAGCGGTGCTCGCATACTCTTCCAGCGACTCCATCACGACGGTCTTCTTGCGCTTGAGATCGTTTAGACAGAGGTTCCGTGCAATGCACAGAACCCACGGCCTGAACTTCCGCTTACCGTCGAATCTTGCCCTTGCGACATACACGCGAATGAAAGTCTCCTGAGCCAAGTCTTTGGACCGTTCCACCTCGCGTAAGTAGTGGAGACAAAACCGGAAGATGTCGTTTTGATAGCGCAGCACAAGATCCGCCAGGGCTTCACGATTGCCCTCGCACAGCTGTGCCATCAACTCTTCGTCGGTATGCTTCACCGCTTCCACGCGGTACCACCCCCGGTGCAACGGGCATCTCTATTACGCTGGAATGCAACCCGCCGGGCTTTGAGGCCTGCCTCAGACTCATTAGA
>JAJDAB010000185.1 GCA_029262095.1 Candidatus Hydrogenedentota bacterium | reverse complement strand
AGCTGTCGCGGACGTGATGAAATTTGAGGGCGAAGAAGGATCGGAATTCGAGATGTCTGCGGACGAATGGCTCGAGTTCGCCCATGGTTCGTCGTTCTCAGAAGCGAAAGAAAAAGCGAAACGGATGGGCATCAGTATCATCTGGGATTGCGAAATCGCCCGGACACCCGAGGGCTACTACCAAATTCAAGGTGGTATTCCGTATGCCATTTCGAAGTCGCTAGCGGTCGCACCGTTTTGCGACATAATCTGGATGGAAACGAAGACGGCGGACTTGGCGGACGCTGTAACGTTCGCCAAAGCGATCCACGCAAAGTATCCGGACAAAATGTTGGCGTACAATCTCTCGCCATCATTCAACTGGGATACGACGGGGATGAGCGAAGCGGAAATGCAGGTATTCCCAGCAGAAATTGGCAAACTGGGGTATGTCTTTAACTTCATCACGTACGGCGGTCACCAAGTCGATGGTCTGGCGTCCGAAGAATTCGCGACGGCGCTGAAAGAGGACGGAATGTTGGCGTTGGCGCGGTTGCAACGCAAACTGCGCTTGACGAATTCGCCGTATAAGACGCCGCAATCGTACGTCGGCGGACCACGGCTGGATGGAGCGCTTATGGCTTCGACCGGTCGGACCGCAACGACGAAGGCGATGGGCAAAGGTTCGACTCAATTCCAGCATCTCGAACAAACGGAAGTGCCGCCGAAAGTACTTGAGACCTGGTTGGGCAAATGGACCAGTCATTACAAAGTCGGTGGAAAATTGCGCGTAGCGCTGCGACCGCATACGGCTGGCGCCGACCTGCTCGACCTGAACGTCTATGATGGCGACGAGAAAGTCGCAGATGTCGTGTTCGCGACGATTCAAGATCGGCGTGATCGCTGCATTCTGTCCGTGCGCGATCAAAACACCTATAAGATGGACTTCCGGAAGAAGCGCTTAATGATGCTGATGCATCTCTACCTCGTACACCGTTATAAAGCGGTTTGGGTGCATTACGTCAGCCCAACTGATGATAATGAAAAGCAAGCGAAACGCATGAAAGAACTCGGTATCTACAATGAAGCGAATGCCGAAATCGGAGACATCATCGTTGCAAACGTAAATGTAGACAACGTGAAAGTCTTGTTGAACACGGATGAGGTCGAGCTACAAAAACTCATCACGAAGGGAAAGTAACACTCGCAAAATAGATTCGGCCCGGTGGGGTACTATCCTCGCCGGGCCTTTTTTGTGCCTGCTGCTTTCAATTGTCAGAGCTTCACCCAATAGACGTCGTTCGCGAGGATTTCTCGATTGTTCTCGCCGCGTCCCCCGTCGGTGTACATAAGGGCAGGCGCGGTTTGCACTCGGTTGTGGCCGGTCGATCGCTCGATACTGGGCAACCAACGCGGTCTCGTTGCATTGGGCGTCGTGAGCACGCGAGACGTGAACGAATTGCCTGCGTCGCTTGATTCAAACAGCACGATTTCGTTCGACGGGTGACCCCAGATGGTTGTGTCCTTTAGATCATCGGGCTGCGTCAATTGCAAGACCACGTAAAGCTTACCGTTTTCGGAAAAGGTGAGTCCGCCGGGTGTGGAAACACCCCAATCCGCGAATTTACTCGGCAACGCATCTCGAAAATACCGGCGCTGCCATTGATTGTTCGCGTCCGGCGTTGCGAGCCACGATTCCATCGGCAATGCGTCGTACGACGCGCAAACGATGTACGGCATTCGATTGGGACCAATAGCGATGTTCCCCGCGCGAAAGCCAACGCCCTCGCCCCCACGCGCTTGCTCGATGATGTTGATCGTGTCTGCAGTTGCCGGAAGGTCAATCGCCGTGCCGTCCAGCTTGGTCCACGTATCACCACCGTCCATGCTCTTCATATAGCCCACGGTATGCCCGCGTGGCGGGTCGCCGCCATACAGTCGCGTCGATAGATGCAGAACACCTGCGTCCCAGTCCCACGTCATCGCTTCCATAAAATGGGCGTAACCGCCTTCGTCAGCCTGAAGGATTCGTTTCGGACCCGTCCACTCGTCGCGGACCTTCGGTTTTGTGTGGAGGTCAACCCACCACGGGCCTTCTTTCGAACTCCCGCGATGAGTCAAATACAGCGTGTCGTCCGGGCCACAAACAAGCGTAGGGTAAGTCGCTCGCGCACCCACTTCGGTATACGGCGTCCAAGCGGACGCATCGTTGGGGTGAAGTGAACGCCGGTATCGCATGGGATGGTGATGCGGGTAATACGCGATGTGTAGGTACCCTTCGCTGTCGATCGTCAGCGCAGGGCCACCGTGATTGTCGAACGCTTCATCGACTGTGACGGTATCCGACCATTCGCCCGAAGCGTGATCGAGCGTTCGAATGCGCACGCGAAATCCGTCCGATTCAGAATCGAGCCACGCAGCGTGAGTCTTGTCCCCCCACGTTACAATCTTGTTGGCTTCGGCATAGCCAGTCGCACGCCCACAACCCGCCGTCGACAGTAGCGTATGACCGGACGAAATCGCTGTGGCAGATCGGCTCACACCCAACAAGGTCAGTCCTGCCGCAGCGCTTTGCAAAAACTCACGTCGGTTTAGATGTGGAATATGAGACACGTTTTTTCTCCGGAGATTTTGATTCCATTCGCCACTATAACAAAGCCGTGTTTGGCCGGTATCGATGGTTGCACGCGGAGGAATTTCCACGTACGCTCCGTGCATGAACAAATCGAACTCCGCAATACTGACGTCCCGCCGCAGTTTCTTAGGCGTGTGCGCATGTTCCGCAGCAGCCTCGATATCTCGTACGGCCCGCGCACAGAACGCCGCGTTCTCGCTGAATTACAATCTCGCGTCGAGCATGTTCGGCGAACTGCCCCTGTCCGACATTCTGCCGGAAGTGAAAGTCGTCGGCGCGGATACCATCGACATTTGGCCGAAACCACATGGCAATCAGCGCGAACAATGGGACACGATGGGGCGTGATGGGTTCGAGGCGATGCTCGCGAAATACGACGTTCGATTGGGCATGATCACACGCTACGATCTTGGGCCGCATAATTTGGCAGACGAACTAAAACTCGCGGGCGAAATGGGTGCACGGATTATTGTGACGGGCAGCGGCAACATTGAAGGTGAATCAATCAAGGCCCGTGTACGAACGTTTGTCGAACGGATGAAACCGCACGTCGAAATCGCCGAGGCGGCAGGCGTTACGATCGCTATCGAAAACCACAGTAACGCCTTGATCGAATCGCTTGAATCGCTGCGATACTTGGCCGAGTATTCGCCGTCGAATAAGCTCGGCATTGCTTTGGCGCCCTATCACCTGCCGCAGGATCCGGAAGTCATCGCCGCGCTCATTCGCGACATTGCGCCGCGGCTCGCGCACTCTTATGCTTGGGAACACGGGCACGGCGCGCATGACAAAATGCCGAAGATCCTTGAAATGAAGCAGATGCCCGGGTATGGCACGCTGGACTTCGGGCCCATCGTCGGGGCGCTGCGCGATATTGAGTACTCGGGTTGGACGTCCGTGTTTATGCATCCGGTGCCGCGTGGCATTCCGTTCCTGGCAAGTGCCGCGGTAGTGAGTGCCGCCATGAACCGGTCACGGGAGTACCTCGATTCGTTGATTTAGATGCATTGTGAATTCGGTCTTGAAGCAAGAACAGGATGAATAGATGGACGAAGTACTTATAATCGTGGGCGACGCGACGGAAACGGTGGACACGCTGTATCCGTATTACCGGCTCATTGAAGCGGGACTAAAACCCGTGGTGGCGGGCCCGGAAAAGCGTACGTTTCAGATGGTGTTGCATGAAGTGAAGCCGGGCTGGACCATTACGAAGGAATGGGAAGGGTACACCATAGATGCGGATATCGCGTTCAAGGACATTGACCCGGAAAAATATTTGGGCATTTTCTTCTCGGGCGGACGCGCACCGGAATACATTCGATACGACGAACACCTTGTATGCACAACGAAACACTTCTTTGAAGCGGAAAAGCCGATTGGTTGTGTTTGTCACGGCGTCGAAATTCCGGCATATGCGGATTGCGTACGTGGCCGGCGAATGGCAACCGTACCGAAGTGCAAATTCGATCTCGAAGTCGCGGGCGGCATCTTCATGAATGAACCCTGCGTCATCGATGGAAACTTGTTTAGTGGTCGCACGTTTCATGATCACGGGCACTACATTGGACCATGGATAGCGGCGTTATTAGCGGCTCAAAAACAGCTCGAATCTTCTTCGTAATGAACAGCATCCGGTGGTTGTTGAGCGCTGCAATCCTTACCGCGCCCGCGTTTGCACAAACGGGCCCAGTGGTTCCGGGTGCATATCGGCTAATGGATGCCGACTCACCTGATACAACTGGCGCGGGATTGGTGCTTATTAGTGAGTTGAAATGCGGTGCGTGCCACGATTTGCCAGCCGCCGTGCGCGAAAGCATTAACTGGGAATTGAAACGCACTCGCCCACTCTCCCAAGCATCTCCCCACTACGTTCGTGCGTTCATCGATTCGCCTGCGAGCGCCTTGCCAGGTGCGACCATGCCAAAGGTATCTCTAACTGCGGATGAGGCCAATCGGTTGGCGGAGTTCGTACAGTCATTAGTCGACACGGACAGTCCGAGCTCGAGTAGCGGCAGTGTGGAACGCGGCGCTGATTTGTATCACACGGTTGGGTGCGTGGCATGTCATGCACCCATGCGCGAGCCCGGCTCTCCCGTCGATGAAGATGATCCGTTCGCTACAGCGGTAACGGTCGAGTATCCCGCGCCATTGATTCCGTCCATACCGATTCGAAACAATTTGGGCTCGATCACGAAAATCCTAATGCAAACGCCCAAATCACGAATGCCGCATTTGAAGCTTCGGGATGAAGAAGCCAACGCCATTGCCGCGTACCTGAAATCGGGAGCCATCACCGCGGCGAATCGAACCGCCATCAAGAAAGGAACCTCCGACGGTGAAGCGCTTTTCAATCGTGTAGGATGCGCGCAATGCCACCGCGATACCGTACCAACCGTCAATTACGTGCGGGCGAAGATCATAGACCATAATCGCGGTTGCCTTGCCGAAGTCGTGTCCGCTCAGATGCATGCCCAGCAAGACCGTCATGAACACGACACCGAGTACAGCGAGGCCGATCGAGCCGCGCATACCGCTGAACAGCGCGGTCACGAGTGGCACGAAGAGCGCCCAATAGAGCCCTTCGGAGAAGAGCCCACCTTCCATCAGGGCCATAGAACAGGCGCCAATCATCCCTGCGCACGTGAGGACCGTGCCCATGAGCGCGGGACGAGGAACGCGTTGAAACGAGATGAGCACGCCGAACGCGGCAACGGCGATCCCGAGCACCGCAATGCCCACGTAGCTGG
>JAJDAB010000184.1 GCA_029262095.1 Candidatus Hydrogenedentota bacterium | reverse complement strand
TACTATGCCCTTTCTCCACGCATTCTTTCGCGGGAGATTTCTATTCTTGAGGTGCTTCGGGGGGCTGTACCCGGGGCTGCGGGGGGCATGTGAGCATTCACGGACAAGACGAAAATGTCCAGGACGAGCACGTCGATTCGGCGTCGCGCGAGGGCATGTTTGATGCGCAACTCTCGTTTGATACACCCCAGGTCGCATCTCCGCAACCAATCGCTGAAATCGTCAAACGCGATGGCCGTCGCGTCCCCTTTGAACAACAAAAAATCGCGTGCGCGATCGGAAAAGCCGGCGAATTGGTGGATGCCGGTGACGCCGATGAAGCGGCCGGACTCGCGGCAGGCGTCGGTCTTTTCCTAAGTAAGAGTCTCAATGGCAATGCAGTGACCGCGCAACAAGTTCAAGACGCGGTTGAACGGGTTTTGATGGAAATGGGCCGCGGACGCGTTGCGCTGGCCTACGCCCGATACCGCGACCGGCGTGCCAGGATACGCGATTTGCGTGCCGGGAATGTGCGCTCAATACTGAATGAACTCCGAGAAGCGGAACGTCCGACCCCTAGCGAGGGGAGCGGAACCAGTTCATCGCTCTCAATCCGAACGAGTGACGAACGGCTCGCAGCGTGGGATCGCGAACGTATTGTTACGGCGCTCATTCGGGAAACGCGCATGGCGGGCGGTATGGCCCGGCTCATCGCACTGGAAGTTGAAAAGCAAATCGAATCGGCCAACGTCACCACGCTGACAACCACATTGGTGCGTGAGTTGGTCGACGCAAAACTGGTGGAACACGGACTCGAGTCGTACCGGCGCAAACACATGCGCCTTGGTGTGCCATTGTACGACGCAGAGCAAATTATCTGTGTGCCTAACCATGGTGAACACGAGGGCCTTCACGACCCCTCCACGACGGACGTGGCATTGGCGGAGCGTGTCAAGAAGGAGTTCGCGCTCGCGCACCTCTTTTCTGAACGTGTAACCGACGCCCATCTGAGCGGCGACCTCCATATTCACGACCTCGGACGGTTTGACCGATTCGACAGCGCATCGCATTCCTTGGCGTTTGTGAGCCGGTTTGGGGCGTATGGCACAGCGCAAACCGCGTCAACCCCGCCTCAAGACTTGCACGCGTTTATCGGTGCGTGGGGGCAACGCAACACAGCGCTGCTCAATCATACGGCGGATCGCGTCCACTGGTTCGCGGCGAATCATTTGCTTGCACCGCATTGCTCGGGATTTTCCGAGGCGGAGTGTCAGCGGGTTGCGAATGATGTAGTCATGGCACTGCTCACACGACGCGGTTCAGCAACAGGCAATCAACCGGCAACATCGATTGAGCTCGCATGGGATGCGCCGGTGATGATTCGCGAAACACCGACGCCGTTGCGAGGATCGGGATCGAAACGATACGGACATTATCAACGCGAAGCGCAGCGCCTGTTCCAAGCATTACTCGGTTCCTTTCGCGCCGCAGCGCCGGAAACCGCGTTAAATCTACCGGAAATTGTAATCAAATTGACGCAGTCCGCAATGACGTCGAAGGCCGCCGCAGCTATCATCCGCGATATTGCCGGTGACCGGGTTTTGCGGCCTCACGTGACATTCCGATTCGTTCGCGATGGATCGGAAGAACGCGGGAGCGAGCCCGTGTGGAGCGCGCATGACGCAGTGGTCCACCGCGTTACCGTGAATTTACCACGCGCTGCGCTGCGGGCGCAGACCGAATCAATGCTATACGACGAACTTGAGCGAATGCTTGAGCTCGCGGTGTCGTCGGCCATGGAGCGCGCCCAGTTGGTCGACAGACTGTTATCGTTGCGCGACCTTGGCCCCTGGTCGGTAATGACCCATCAAGACGGCGGATCGCCCTACTGCATACCCGAACAGATGACGTACGCCATCGGGTTGATCGGCCTGAACGAGTGCGTCCAAATCGTTACTGGACATCAATTGCATGAATCCGAAGATGCGCAATTGTTGGCGGAACGCATGCTCGAGCGGATGAACGAGTCGCTGCGGGATCACGAAAACGAGTTGGGACTGCTGTTTCAGCTTCAATCTGCTAGCCAGCCTGCCGTGGCTCGGCGGTTAGCCAATTTGGATCTCGACCTCTTTGGCGATCCCACTGCGGGCGTCATTAAGGCCGACCCGCTTACCCAGGAAATCGGGTACACGCCCGGTGTCGCTGTCGGTCGAGACGCCGATATTACGCCGGTTGGTCGCGTAACACTCGAAGGGCATCTTCACGATTTCCTCGGCGACCCCGCGTGTACGGCATTGCCGCTCACGGATTGGGACTTGTCACCGGAAGGTGCATCGGCCTTCATTCAGCGCGTGTTCTACCGAACACGCATTCGACGACTTCGACTTTCGGAACGGTAGTGCCCAACAGCGGTTGCCTCCGAACATCCGTGCTATTTCAGAGTTTTTATTGCGGCGAATCGCGTTTTGGCCGACCGCAGTTGGAAAATCAAATCGCAACCTGTTCCCGGCGATCCCGGTTCGTGTAGAGTCAGGTATTCAAACTGTGTTGGTTGGAAGCACAATCGTGGTTTCTAGAATGACCGTCGATACCCCTGTGGCTTGGATGCGGACCGACGCAATAGAGGGTGATCAATGACACACCACCTGTCGATTGAAGACGCCGATTTTTTGCAGTCTATTGAATCTTGCCAATATTCTGCAGAGCGCTTCCGTCATCGAGAACACATTCGCTTGGCGTACATCCTGCTGACACAGCATGGATTCGATGATGCCCTCTGCAGACTAAAGGTACTGTTGTTGGCGTTTCTCGCTTATAACGGAGCCGACAAGTCTAAGTACCATGAAACGATGACATACGCTTGGTTCCTTGCCGTGAGACATTTCATGTACTCGTCAGACTCGGCTTGCGATTCTGAACGATTTCTTCACGAGAACAAGATTTTGCTGAACCAAGAGATTATGTTTACACATTACACCCGAGATCTAATATATTCTGAAGCAGCAAGAGAAAGATTCGTCAAGCCTAATCTGGACCCCATTCCGTTTTATTGAGGTTCTTGTGCTGAGCTGTAACAAGTCCAATCGAGTCAGGCTGCAATCCTCGATGCCATTCATTCAACGTTTCTTTTAACGCGGCTCCAGTCAAGATAGCGAGAATCACCCGCGCGTGTCTCACTAAGCTCAGCGCGATACTTTCCCACATCCCACGATGTTTCCGTCTGATGAACGACCGAGTGAATTTGCATAGTATTTAGATCGGGTCCGTTCAACAAAAGTTCATGAAGCACACGACCATCCATTGAATCGGGCACATCGATTCCGAGAAGAGCCAGCGCCGTCGGGGCGATATCGACATTTCCCGTGGGCACTGCGCTAGCGACGCCGCTCTTGAAATGGGGACCGGCGGCGATAAACGTGTTGTGAATATCGTAAGGGCTGGACGTGCCGTGTCCCGCCGTACCGCCGAGAGTCGTGCGGCCTTTCCAACCGTACTCGTTTGTCTCGTGATCCCAATCCGCAGTCACATAGATGTCGGCCGCTCGGGGGTGGTCCCAGTGCATGCTCTGAAAACTGAACGAACCGGCAATGCCCCCGTCGATTTCCTCGCCCCGAGTGAACACCGCCCCGATACCCTCCGCTCGTTGCAGGGCATCGACCGCACGCTGAATAACGTCCGGGTCGTGTCCATCTACATAGATTGCGCCTTGAACAACGATCACGTCAGCCGAACTCATACTGCGTTTAACGCCAGCGCGAACCAACGTGCCCGAGATGTCGGCCCCGCCGATGTGGGTCGAAAATCCGTGATCGGATGTCACCACGATGTCGACCGTATCCGCGATTCCACGCCGCTTGTGTTCGGCGAGGATGCGTCCAATTTCGCCATCGACTGCACGAAGCGCGGCCTCCATTTCGGGCGAACCGATTCCCTTGGCGTGACCCGTTTTGTCCGGATCGGAAAGCCACATGTACGTGAGCACAGGCCGAATCTCGTCGAGGCCGATCGTCAGATACGCCTCGACTGCCCGCCGATTGCGCGCGAGATTCGGCAACGCTTCCTCTGGCTTCGGACCCAATACCTCATCCACACGCGCTTGCAAGTCTTCCGGAAGGACGAGATCGGTATTGATGATTGCGCCGCCAGCTACACGCGGGTTGAGCAAATACGCTGACCCACTTGATCCGGAACTCACGACAAGAACACGTCCGCCGGCGGCCTGGATGATTTCGCCGGTCGTGGGTGCGGTGAGCAACTTACCTCCCGTCGCTTTATCGACCTCGAACAGATTGCGCGCGTCGGATGTATTGATGCCGCGCGCCCTCGAAACTTCGGGAATGTAGATCGAGTTACCCATCAGCCCATGCGTTTTTGGATACGCGCCAGTCGCAAAGGTCGCCGCATTAACCCGCGTAACCGTCGGAAACACTGCGTGATGCTGTTTCCCAACGACGCCCCGTTCCCCGAGCGCATGCAGATTGGGCATCCTATCCGGCGTGACATAATCCGGCCGCAGTCCATCGAGAACAATCACGAGGACACTATGCTCGTCCGGCCCGATGGCGAAAGCTGGCGAGACCGCTACCGCGATCAGCAAGAGGGTGAAAAGAATCGTCCGAATCATTTTGGGTAGGAACCTTTCCAGATTGTCAAATGCCTGCTTGTTCACACTATCGCATACACACGTCAACGGTACGAACGAATTGCGAGCGCTGCGTTAGCGGCGTATGCTGACGGAACCGTTGGAGGACTAAGCGATGCAAGTGACGATTCCATTTGGCGATGGGGCGATTCAGGCCGAGCTGCCGGACGACACACGACGGCTTTCCAATTTACCATCGAAGACGTTGCCGCCCGTGCCCGATTTGCGCAACGCGGTCCGCGAAGCACTTGACCAACCACTCGGTTCTTCGCGAATACACGATCTTGTCAAGCCAGGCTCGCAAGTAACCATCGCATTCGACGACGCAACGGTCGGTCAGTTCGGTTCGATTCGACAGGTAGCGATTGAGGAAGTGCTGCGCGATCTCGATGCGGCGGGCGTTGACCGCAAGAACGTTAATATGATCTGCGCGAATGCGTTGCACCGAAAACAGCGTCCCGAAGAATTGATGTTGATGCTCGGCGAAGAACTCGTCAACAGTTTCGGTGACCGCTTGTTTAGCCACGATGCCGAGGATGTGGACAACCTCGTACATCTTGGCCAGACCGCGAATGGTTACGACGTCGAAATCAGCCGCTACGTGATGGAAAGCGATCTCACGGTGTATGTGAATGCTTCGCACAATCGCGGCTTCGCGGGCGGCTGGAAATCGGTCTGCGTCGGCTTGTCCACCTATCGATCCATTCGCCACCACCACCATCCCGATGGCATGTCGATGTCGATTCACAAGAACCGCATGCACGAAGTACTCGACGAAATGGGCGATCATCTCGAGTCCAAGTTACCCGGATCAATCTTCAAAATCGATTCCATACCCTCAAGTCCCATGGAAATCGGCCGCGTATTCGCGGGCTCTGTCGACGAGTGCCGCAAAGCATCACTCGATGTATTGAAAGACCTATACCCGCCGCGCCGTTCGATGAGCGAGGAAAAATTTGATGTGCTCAATTACGGCGTGCCAAATATGAGTCCGTATTCAATATTCTCTTCGATGAACCCGATTCTTACGTTGATATCTTCAGGACTCGGTTACCTGGGTGGAACGGTCGAAGCACTTGGCAAGCCTGGGTGTTCGGTGATCATGGTGACTCCGTGCCCGAACCAGTGGGACCACGTGTGTCACGCGCCATACCCGCATGCCTGGGAACATGTGTTGCCAAACTCGCGCGACCCCTACGAAATCGAACGCGAGTACAGCGACTATTACCTGAATCATGAAGAACTGTTGGACAAGTATCGAAACGCGTATGCGTTTCATCCCGTGCACGCGTTGTTGGCGACCCATCCCCTGCGGCGGCTCAAACATATCGGACAAGTCTACGTCGCTGGGATTGAAGACCCCGCAGTAGCCCGGCACATCGGCTATGAGCCAACCGACACAGTGGAGGCCGCGCTAGCGATGGCCCGCGAGCGGCATGGTTCGGACGCAGCCATCGCATATATCGAACAACCCGTCGTGCCGACAAAGCTCGCGATGTAGCATAGGCAAGCCAATCTCGTTGTATCGATATCCAGCCCATAAAAAGGCATAATGGTCGGCTCTTCCCAATCTAGGAGCGGCCCCATGGTAGAACCAAAACGCGCGACCGCCGGTATCATCATGGCGGACGGATGGCCGCCAAAAATTTTGATGGCGTTACGCAGTCACGTCTTACGTTTTATGCCAAGTCACTATGTCTTCCCGGGTGGTCGAATTGATGACGGTGAAGGCACAAAGCACGTTATCGGCGCGCGTGACCAGATGCATGGCGAGCAGTTACACGCTTGTACGCGGGAGATATTCGAGGAAACCGGCGTGCTCGCCACGCGTGGCGTAACGCCGGACCCAGTGTTGGCGCGCGATGCTCGAGTCGCGCTGCTAGAAGAGACACGACCGTTCGATGACATCCTTGAGACGTTCGGACACACCATCCATGCCGAAGACTTTCATCCCGCCGGCCATTGGGTAACGCCGCCTATGTCGCCTATCCGGTTTGACACCCAGTACTTTGTCTATCGCGTGCCCGAGGCCAAAGGCGGCGAGCTGATCACCGGCGAACACGTGGCACTCGATTGGCTTGAACCGCGGGAAGCACGTCGGCGATGGCGAGCAGGCGATTTGACTCTGCCGACGCCTGTCGCGCACACACTCCTCGAGTTGGGGCGAAAGCAATTCCCGGAATGTTTACCCGTGTTGCAACGTATCGATGACCCGACCGAGGGTGTACCGGAGCGAATAGAACTCGCATGCGGCGTGCAGATCATTCCCTTGCAGACCGAGACCTTACCACCGGCGACGCATACGAACTGCGTTGTCATTGGTGAGGATAGCGTACTGCTCGTCGACCCCGGTCCCTCGGACGCTCAGGAACAAACAAAACTAATTCGGCTTCTGGATGAACTCCAGGATATGGGTGTCGAGTTTATCGCGGTCGTCCTAACCCACGCGCATCCTGACCATATCGGCGCCGTACCGCTTGTTCGTGAAACCTACGGGGTGCCTGTATGGGCCCATGCCGTGACGGCGGATCGCGTCGATTTCGACGTGGATCGGCATCTCGAAGAAGATGAAATAATATTGATTCCCGGTGATCCGGAATTTCGGCTGCGTTGTTTGCACACCCCAGGGCATGACCCGGGCCACTTGTGTTTTCACGAAGAAACATCCGGCACGGTCATTGCCGGTGACCTAGTCGCCAATCCCGGTACGATCGTCGTTTCACCGGATCACCTCGGCGACATGACGCACTATCTCAACAGTCTCGAACGTATCCGCGATCTCGATCACGAAATGTTGGTGCCCGCACACGGCATGGCGCTGCGCGATCCCAAGGAAAAACTACAGGCGACCATCGACCATCGGCTGTGGCGCGAGGGCAAAGTTTGCGATGCACTCGAGCAAGGGCATACGACGATGCGCGATTTGCTCGCTGCGGTGTACGACGACGTACCAGAGACAACGTGGCCGCTCGCGGAGCATTCGCTCAAAGCGCACCTACGACGCTTGGGCGCTGATGTCAGCTAACCAGCCTGCCGGGATGAGCGCTCCGGCACGTCGAGTCCGCGGAGAACGTCCCGCGCGGACGATTACTCCTCGGTTTGCTTCCGGTTCCGTTTCTTCTTTCCGCCGCCTCGGCCACCGCGCCGGTCATCGGATTCCTGCACGGCCTTGCCGCGGTCAAAGTATTGGCTCCAGAAGTACACGGCCGGACTCGCAACGAAGATGGACGAATACGTACCGATCGAGACACCAACAATTAGGGCAAACGCAAAGTCTCGAATCACTTCGCCACCGAAAATGAATAAAATAATCACAACGAACAATGTCGTAAGTGATGTCAGCACCGTACGGCTTAGCGTGTGGTTCAGGCTGATGTTGAGCACTTCCGCGTAACTCATTCCGCGTCCACGATACAGGCGTAAATCTTCCCGCACGCGATCGAATACAACGATCGTATCGTTCAGCGAATAACCAATAATCGTAAGGACCGCTGCAACCACGGCCAGACTAATCTGATACCCGCCCAAGATTTGTCCAGCAATAGCGAAGGCGCCGAGCGTAAACAACACGTCATGGGCCAATGCGATCACGGCCGCGACCGCAAACCGGAGTTCGAACCGGAACCAAAGATAAATAACAATGAAGAACAACGCAGTCACCACCGACAATACCGTGTCT
>JAJDAB010000183.1 GCA_029262095.1 Candidatus Hydrogenedentota bacterium | reverse complement strand
GCGATTAATCCGGGATGCGTGTGCGTATCGATAATGCCAGGCATTACGAATCGGCCTTGAAGGTCGATTCGTTCCGCATTCTGGTGCGCTTGCTCGAGCGCACCCTCGTTCGTTCCAACGTAAACAATTCTCTCGCCCTCTACGACGAGGGCTTCCGCCCATACATCCGCCACCGTCGCCGTAAAGACACGTCCGTTGGAAAAGACCTGTTGATCAGCAAGAGAAGAATGGATACCGACTGACATCGAGATAAGTAGCAAGAAAACGGCTATGTTCTTCAATGGACTAGGAAGCCTCCACGTAGAATTTCGGATACGGGACGAATAGATAAACTTTGGCCGGTCGAAGGTCTAGTCCTCCACAATTGGGTTTGAAGGTTTTCTTTGCTGGCAGAACTAGGCTCCCGATTCGATTTCGGAGAGACTTACCAATTATAGGCCGATCATGCGCAGGGTAACAGCAGAAACTCCCCATGAAGGATCGCATTATTGGTTCCGGAGATCGTCAAGGGCACCGATTCGCGGCTGGCCGTGCCCCTCACAAAAAAAGAGCGGACCGCTCTATACGGTCCGCTCGTTGAAAGAAAGCTATAAGTTGGTTTAGTCCGTCCCGGTCGTCTCCGTCCAGCTATAGTACATCCAACCCAGCGCCATTTCGTCTGTTGTCGACGGGCCGAACCGGATGTTCTTACTCGGATCAGGATTGTTTGGGTTTTCGTCCGAATTGTCGAATGTCATGTCGACTTGGATTTTCGTTCCTGCAGGGAACTGGCGCGGCTCCGGATACTCGTAATAGAGTTGCCACGCGTAGTCATACCGAGGCACGTCGAGCAATACTTCCTTGTCGCCGTTCGGCAGTGTTGCCGTGTACTTCGCCGCAGACCCGCGCAGATGCATGTGCGGCAAGAAATTCAGGACTTCGAACGGCTTGTCGAATGTATGTTGCATGCTTACCACATGGTCTTTCTTGAAGGCCGGAATTTCGAAATCCATTCGACCGATCGGCTCGATATTGATCGGGGTTACATCTTCGTCCTTGTCATAGAAGTAGAAGCCGAGTCTCGATTGATCCCACTCGCCGGTGCCTTCGCCGGGTTCCTTGTGGTAGTGCATGCTGATTCGTAGCGTCGATCCCTTCTTCAGCAGAATTCCGTATCCATCTTGCAGCAGGCTTGGTTCTGCGCCGGGCGCTAACCCGCCGATGTTTCCGTATCCCAGTGCGCCTGCAGCTTCCTGCCGCATTTCCTGGTGCGGGTTTTCGCTGTAAACGACGATGTGATGAACGCTAGTCGCGTCGCCTTGTGCTTCAATCGTTTTGATCCACCGGTCTTCCGGCAGTAAGTCCGGGGTCAAGGTCACGTTGATCATCGGCTGCCAATCCTCGACCTCATCACTCACCCAGACTTTTTCCGGGAGTTCGACGACCAGGTCCGGTTTGCCGAGCCACCATTCCTTGTTGGAAAACGTCGCTGGTTCCGGCGCGTCGGCTGGGTTGCCGCGTTTGGCACCTTGGTCGACCCAACGCACAATGGTGTCGATGTCGTCTTGCGACAATGAACGCTCGTTGCGGAACACACCGTGAAACTCTTCGGCGGCAAACCACGGCGGCATGTACCGTTCCGTCACCTCTTTCGCGATCGCCTTCGCCCACGGTCGCACTTCTTTGTATTCCATCAATGCGAACGGAGCGACCATGCCCGAGACCTTAATCGGTTTCAGGCGATGGCATTCCTGGCAATTCTCTTGAAGGATCGGCAATACGTCTTTGGTGAACGTCGGTTGATCGGGGACTTCGGCAAACACCACTGGCACTGTAGCGATCCCCAGTATGCCGACAATCATACTCTTCCTTAGCATTTAGGGTATCTCCCTTTCCGGGTTTTCAAAAGTATTCTTCGCCCTCAAATGGGCTTCGACTCGAATTTAATACCGATCATCGCATCTATACCGCCCATTTTTCAAAAAACACCCCTTATCCCACTTGTCTTATGTCGGTGCCAGAAAGCGAGTAACCATCGGCTCATTATCCGATCTGGAGCCGCATTGATTTCGTGGGCGTTGCCATAGATGATAGCGGTCTTCGCGCACGGGCACGCTATGTTCATTACCTATCCGCGATAGATACGGTTCGCGGTTGAGGAGTTTTTTCTAGGTGAGTACCGACGATTCGAAGAAGACACTGGTTCGATCACTACAGATGGCACATTCCGTCGACTATGCGGTATGTCCGCCGCCGACGGGGACGGAATCTCCGCCTTTGTTGTTGGCACTGCATGGCTGGGGTCAGAATTGCGAGCGGTTTTCGCGCTGGGTCGCGCCGTTGGCGGAGCGGGGATTTCTGGTGGCTGTACCGCAAGCACCGCACCAGTTGTACATCAACTACGACCCGAAAACGGTCGGATTCAATTGGCTGACGATTCACGAGAAAGAACGGTCCATCCGCGAGTTCGTTGAGTACCTGAAGCTGTTGATCAAGACGCTTCGCGAGGAGTACGAGTTCGACGAAAACCGTGTGTGCATGCTCGGCTTCAGCCAAGGCGTGTCGATGAGTTATCGATTTGCCGTGCGGAGCGGCCTTGAAATTGGCGCGATGGTCGCCTGCGGTTCGGACCTGCCACCGGATGTGGCGGATGAGCTGCCGAACAAGGAGGCGTTCCCGGTCCTGATCGTTCATGGCAAGGACGACCCGCAAGCAAAAATCGAGAAGGCCGAGGAAGCGCTTGCGGAAATGCGGCGACACGGATTCTCGCCGGATACGAACTTTTTCGAAGGTGGCCATCAACTGCCGCGGGACGTGGTGAAAGACATTGGCGATTGGCTTGTGAGTCGCGTCGTTGAAAAGCAAGGAGTAAACGCATGAAGCCCTCGCGCAGAAGTTTCTTAGCCATGAGTGGCGCGGCGGCGATTGCGTCGCGCGTCTCATCCGTAGCCGCGGCGCCAACGTATAAGGCGTGCATCATCGGTGATACGAAGCAGGGCGGCTATGGGCACACCATGCACCTCGCATTTGCCCTACGCGATGATGTCGCCGTCGTAGGTTTGGCCGATCCCGATGAAGCGGGCCGCGCAAAACATGCGGAAGAATCCGGTGCGAAGAATACCTACGCCGATTACCGCGAAATGTTGGAAAAGGAGAAGCCGGACCTAGTCGCCATTGGCCCGCGATGGACGGTGAACCATAAAGAATACTTACTGGCCTGTGCGGAGTCGGGCTGCCACGGCGTGATGGAAAAACCACTCAGCGTCGATCTGGCGGAAGCGGACGCGATGATCGATGCGATTGAGTCGCGCAATTTGAAATGGTCGATCGCGTTCAATTTCCGTGCGATGCCGGTAATGGACCACGTGCGCAAGTTGATCTACGAGGACAAGATTATCGGCAGTCCGGTCGAAGCGCGGAGCCGGGGTAAGGAAGACAATCGCGCGGGCGGTGAAGACCTCATCGTGCTGGGCACGCATACCTTCGATTTGATGCGGTATCTGATGGGCGACCCGCAGTGGTGCCAAAGCGACATCACGCACAACGGAAAGCCAGCGACACCCGAGCATGTGACTGAGGCAAGCGAACCGTTAGGGCCGATTGTGGGCAACCGCATCCACGCCATGTTCGGATTTGACCGGGGCGTTGCCGGCCACTTCAGTTCGATGAGGACTCGCGACGGGAACGGCGGACGTTGGGGCCTGGAGGTACACGGTTCGCAAGGCATCATCGGCATTCGGATGGATGTGAATCCCGCAGTGCATCTACTGCGTGATCCATCCTGGGCGCCCGGCGACAGTGGAAAGCAATGGGAACCGCTGCCGAATCCACCGAAAGAAGGCATCGATCTAGCGGACGAACGGCGGCAACGGCACATGTATATCGTCAACGATTTGATGGCAGCAATCGAGGAAGACCGCAAGCCCCGGTACAGCCTGCAAGACGGCCGAGCATCCTACGAGATGATCCAAGCCGTGTTCGAGGCCTACGTGCAAGGCGGCCGCGTACCGATGCCGCTGGAAAACCGGGACCATCCACTAAAACGGTGGAGCTAGAGCATATTCAGTTCACATGTATCCGCACAAAGACGCGGGTAACATCCCCCTTAATCCCCCTTCGAAGGTGGACCAAGCGGGATGTATAGTGCTGCGACCGACAACGAATAGAATGGAAGCACGTTTAGAATCGCGCCGAGGCTTGAACGAACACGCCGCCGTGCGGTAAAATTCGCGGCTGTTATTGCTCTAGAAGTCATCTCGTGAACGCCGGAGCCGTCCATCGTAGAAGCTATCTCAAGTCTAAGCCTGGAAATCCCAGGTTTGCCCATAGTGTTGAGATGACTTCTTTGAAATATGGACTCCCCCATATGAGATAGCTTTGACCAGATCCCCGATAGCTCAGCGGTAGAGCGGGTGGCTGTTAACCACTAGGTCGCAAGTTCGAATCTTGCTCGGGGAGCCATTCAAATTCGATGCCGCTCCTCTTTTGAGGGCGGCATCTTTTCTTGTAACTGCCATGAATTGTAGATTATAGCTGACCGTCCTCAATTTCCCCCTATTTGCTCACTACATCAGTTCAAGATTCGGATTGACAGTCAGTCTTTGCGGAAGCTCGTTTGCTATCCGTTTGAACTCGTCGTAGTCTTCAATCAAATCCGTTTTTAACCCATCGTTAAGGCGAAAATCTGAGGCCACCTTATCGACAGCCTTATCGAACTCACCTGCGACGGAAACTCGATTTCCTAAGTCTCTTAGCTGGTCCAATAGTTCCATCGCGAATGTCTTTGAGGATTCGATGGGATTTGTCTGAACAAATGTCTTGGCCAATCGACTCATGGTACGCCTAATCTCTTGATGGCGTTTGTGTCTAAGGTTTTCGTTGACCCTATCCAATAGCGCGTCGGTCAGTTTCGTCAGATGCTCGAGAAAACCTTTTTTCTCATCTTCGTTGTCAAATGTCCCCTCGAACAAATCAAACACGACATCAATCACGACGCCTTTCTCGTATCCATGCTTAAACTCGGGGCATTCATTTACTACGATTTCTTTAAGTACCTTTGACATTGGCTCTGTTTTGACAGCGTGGGACAGCTCCTCCAGAGACGGTAGCTTATCCTGAGAGAAATCTGGTGCAGCCTCTGTGAGATACTTCTTCATCGCTTCTAAGTAAAGGCCCGGAGGGATTAAGTCCTCGATTTCGGAGTCCTTATTCTCACCGGTTGCCATCACGTCGAACACAGAAATGACTTGGTCGTGTTCATCAAGATATGGGTCAGTCTTCTTAATTTCACTCGCAATCTGGTTCCCGTATTCATCGTTATCCAGCAGGACTGTAAGGTATGCTCGATCTCCATGGATTTCTCTAGCAGCAAGTACGATTCGTGGAACTCTCAAGGCACCGTCAGCTATCACGATGGTTAGAGCAGCCAAGTCAAGATGGTTAGCCTTTTTTCGCGCGAAGTATTGGCTCATGCGCATAATGAATACTTGGTCACCATATCCTTCCACAATGAGGTTTGGCCCATCAATGAAAGGCAAGAAGCCCCCGCGTCCGCCGAGGGCTGAACGAACTGGCTCAAACATCCGATGGGCTGCTTTATCGACAACGCTCGTACCTTCATCGAACTGGCCCTTTCTAAGAATCGCAATGCGGTCTGGGAAATTCGGGTCGATTAGCTCGAATGAATGCGTCGTGAACACGATTTGGCAGGTGCCGTCGTCTCGGGGGTCGTCCACAACCTTCCTGAAGAATCGGAGAAGGTCGCGTTGACCAACTGCGGAGAGAGCGAAGTCTGGTTCGTCCGAAAGGAAGAGAACTGGTCTGGTATGTTCATTCAGTTCGATTATGATTTGCAGGATATAGCCCAAAAAAAACTTCATCCCTCGGCTACGTTCACTTAGTCCATACCAATGATTTGTCCGGTCGGTAATACTTAACGAAACTTCGTCGTTTCTTAGCTCGACCCGCAGTTTCGTGTCAATATCTTGACCCCACCAATGCGCGAGGTTTAGTTCTTCTTCGATTCGTACTGTAATTTGTGCACTGAACTCCCTCAACATTTGATCCGAATACTGGGCCATTTCAACAAGAGTCTCGACATCTATTTCTTCGCAACTTCGCAGTAGTCGATAGACTAGCTGTTCGTCATTGTTTAGAGGGTGTTCATTAAGTTCGGCTTCGTTCGCGAATAAATCTTGCTCCGCGAGTCGCGGCAGTGCTTCTTGAATCACCTCTTGAGAGCTGTGGTAAAGCGCTGCTCTGATAAGGGTCTTGAGAGAGACTGTCGATGGCAGATTAACGTTCGAACGAACCTGGAACGGCTTCGGTAGATGTTTGTTGAGTCTATCAAAGCCTCCTGACCCAATTTCGATACCGTCCGTATTGGGTGCGTACAACGTAAAGGAGCTTCGTCCATCCCACAAGATAGTAGCTTCATCACCAAATCCAGTATCTGATGTATCGTTTGATAGATATTCGCTTTCCTCGCCAGACTCGTTTGGCTCAGTGGATTCTTCAGTGTCTTCCACCGATGCTTCATTCTGTTCCGTATCTTCTAAACCGATTTGACTATTAGCGACGGATACGAATCCTTGCGACAACATCGCCCATCGAAGGCCAATGAGTGGCCTGCCTACCTTTCCAAACTTACACTCCTCGGCGTATCGACAAACATCCTCAACTTTCGTTTGCTTTCTCTTACACGCCCTCCATATTGCGTCGATTAGATGGCTCTTACCGGTTTCATTAAGCCCCACTATGCAGGTTATGGGATGCTGAATCGGTATTTCAACACACGGACGCCAATGAGAATATTCGGTCTCGTCTTCCCAAGCATTTTGTAAGTTCTCGAACTGTTCCTCCGTACAATTGAGTTTGCGACGGAAGTCATAATGAAAGGTGCGAAAACTCCGTAGGATAACTTTCGATAATTGCATGACTTGTCACTCTTCTTTCATCGGGTTTCTGATGATGCCCCACTGAAGCAAGTTCATTTCCCTGTCGCGCCGTTGAAATCGGCCTTGGCTACATTCCCGAATGAATCGCAAAATGGCTGCGGGTTCGGGAGCGTTACATGGGAAACTACATGCAGCTGTATCGGTAGGATACTAGTGTGTTCTACGGACTACAAGTGAATCGAACCGCTGGCTCAAGGCCCGTGATTGACTGTCTGCTATCTTTTTCCACGGACCAGGTCCAGCCAGTTCTAGCGCGCGTGCTCAAATCGAGGGCCAATCGAAAGCACCCTCTTTTATTCTGTTGTGTCCGTGCGGCCATAGCAGCCGGATAGGTACCGTATGGATGCCGAAAAGCCGCGACGTTTTCTCAAGTCGGGCCGCCTCCCCGGATTCGCCTCAGATAAAATCCCACGGTTCGCGTTTTTCGCGTGAGAGCAGCGCGTTTGCTTCGTCGTCGTTGATGAAGCGTTCTTTCTTCGGATCGTATTGCACGTCGCGCTCGAGCCACATCGCGATGTTGGCGCAATGAACGGTGGTCATGGAATGGTGCATCATGCTCGGATTGGCGACGGTTTGCTTGCGCGACCGTACACAGTCCAGAAAATTCTGAATGTGATCGAGTGAACGGCCCGTCTTCTCG
>JAJDAB010000182.1 GCA_029262095.1 Candidatus Hydrogenedentota bacterium | reverse complement strand
TGTGTGTGCCGCAAGATCACTGGGGCAAGCTATCGAGCGGAGATCGCGCCGAGAAAAACGCGCGGCAGGGTATCGCATACATCAACGCAGAAGCCGTACGCGTCGTCGATGACGAAATGAACGACGTGCCCGCTGACAGCGAGACGATGGGCGAAGTTGTCATGCGCGGCAACAATGTCATGAAAGGCTATTACAACGAGCCGGAGGCGACCGCACACGCGTTTCGTGGCGGCTGGTTCCACAGCGGCGACGTTGGCGTCATGCACCCCGACGGATACATAGAACTGCGCGACCGCAGCAAAGACATCATCATCTCCGGCGCGGAAAATATTTCGTCGATCGAAGTGGAGCAGTGCATTTACCGACACGACGCGGTGCTCGAAGTCGGCGTAATAGGCGTCCCCCACGACAAATGGGGCGAAACCCCACGGGCCTACATCACACTAAAAGAGGGCGTCTCGGCGACCGAAGACGACATCATAAAGTTCTGCCGCGAACACATCGCCCACTACAAATGCCCGACTAGCGTAACGTTCTGCGAACTCCCAAAAACCAGCACCGGCAAAGTCCAGAAATACGCGCTGCGCGCAGAGGCGTGGGAAGGGAAAGAGAAGAAGATACAGGGCGCTTAGGGACTATTGAACCACGAAGTACACGAAGGGCACGAAGGATGGAATTCGATTCACTTTCAAATCAGGTAATCGGTTGTGCGATTGAGGTTCACCGAAATCTTGGCCCTGGATTGCTTGAATCCACGTATGAGCGTTGCTTGTCCTACGAATTGAAAAACGCCTCGATCAAATACGAAACACAGAAACCAATTCCGATTGTATACAAAGATCAGCAGCTTGAAGGTGGCTATAGAGCGGACATAGTCGTCGATGATTCGCTAATCATTGAGCTTAAATGCGTCGAACGTATTCTACCCATTCACGAAGCCCAACTCTTGTCATACATGAAACTAGGCCATTTCGGCGTCGGGCTGATTATCAACTTCAACGTCAAATTGCTTAGGGATGGAATTAGACGCTTCGTACTTTGACTCTTCGTGTACTTCGTGATCTTCGTGGTTCAATCTAGTCCAACAAATATTGCTCAATGAATAGCGCCGTAGTGTAAAACTGAAAATCCGCGTTCTTCTTCTTGCGGAATCCATGCCCTTCATCATTCGCGACGATATACCACACCGGCGTGTTACTCCGTTGTAGCGTTTCAACGATTTGATCTGATTCCGTCACTGGCACTCGCGGGTCATTGCGGCCTTGGACGACGAGCATCGGCTTGCGAATTTTATCCGCCATCGTGAGCGGCGCGGTGCGATCCAGGAACGCGCGCATGTCTGGATTCCGTTCATCGCCGTATTCGACACGCCTCAGATCGCGGCGATATCCCTGCGTATTTTCTAGGAACGTGCGCAAATTTGAAATCCCCACCACGTCAATTGTGCAGCGGATGAGGTCATTGTGCCGCGTCGCCGACGCTAACGTCATATGCCCGCCATAGCTGCCGCCGGTCACGAGAATCCGGTCGGCATCCAGTCCATCTTGGCGGCCAATCCATTGGAGAAGCGCCTCTATATCGTGGTATGTACCTTCGCGCAGCATGCCATTGTCCAGTTGAAGGAAGGACTTGCCATAGCCGGCCGAGCCGCGCACGTTGGGCAGAATCATCGCGATACCCAACTCATTGATGAAGTAGTTGTACCGCCCGCGAAAACCTGGTCGCGATTGCCCTTCGGGTCCGCCGTGGATGCTGACGATAACCGGGCGTTTTCCTTTGAATCGTTTCGGCGGCGAATATAGGAAACCGGTGATTTCACGATCATCGAACGAATTCCAAGTAATGAGTTCCGGTTCCTGAAAGTCCGTCGCGTCGATGGGTCCGATTTCGCTATTGGTCCAGCGAATCAACTCGTTTGTCTCCGTGACATACGAATACACATCGGAAGGCGTTGTCGCCGATGAAAACGAGAACGCAAATTCGCCCCCCTGCGGATTCCACCGCGGCGAGGAGGCGATACCGACCGGCATCTCGACCCGATCGTAATTACGAGTCGCGGTGTCCAGCAAATACATTCGGCTGATACCGGCTTCATTCGTCACAAATGCGATAGTCTTCCCGTCCGGCGACAAGTCTAAACCGCTCACGTCCCACGGAATGTCGCCGGTTAGGTTGGTATGCTCCATGCCGTCCAGATCGATGTAATGAAGCTGCCGAAATTCGCCACTGACGTCGGTCGTCGCGTATATACCCCGACCGTCTTTCGCCCATTGGGCGCTGCCATAGGAAACCTTCGTCCCTTCTGGCGGATTCGTGAGCCGCTGGTGTGACCCGGTATCCGCATCGATGCGCCAGAGATAACTTTCGTTTATTGAAATGTATTGAACCGCCAAAAGAATGCCGTCATCAGGCGACCAATCCGCCACGCGCCAACCGCCCCCGTCCAGCCGTACGACCAAGCGGTCCCGTTGCGGCGCCAATGGCGGTACGATTCTGATCTGCGTAAACGCACCATTCTCGTCGGCATCGACTCGCGAATACGCCATCGTACGGCCACTGTTCGACCAGTTGCCGCCACCGTTCCTCTTTTCGCCATCGGTGAGCAATGTCGTGTCGCCGGTATCGGGATCGAATCGGTAGTTTTGATAAAATTCACCGCCGCCCGCGTCACGGCTGAAGCAGAAGTAGTTGCCATTCGCCGGTTGGTACGAGGCCCATCCCACGGGTTCATTGAAGAACGTTAATTGTGTCCGCGCGCCACCGGGTTCCGCAACGTGGTGAACCTGTGAAGTATCCGCGAACCGAGTACGAATGAGCATCGCCCGATCCGTCGGATGCCAACTCGCAAACCCCGCCGACCGCGTATGCCCGTAGCGGCTCACTGCATCCGCGATCCGTTGCGGAATCTGCGGCACATTCGTCAGCTCAAGATTCTCATTCGGCACAATCGCGCCCTCGTCGGCGTATGCGGCGGTGAAACAGAAAAAGGTGAACACAATTACGACACGCATGGCGGACATGGCGCTTCCTTCACGTTGAATAATTTTTCGGTAGTCTTGCTTAGACGCTAACATCCTTCCAGACCTGCTTCAAAGGTGAGTTAGTCTCTAATCTTCGCGCGGGTAGGCGGGCTACGCCATATGTTAGAATCGTCGATTCCCATCGAATTACGATAATCAACCACGCTTAGCGAACGGACCCAAACATGAGCCAGACCGATCAATCACCCGATACCCAGACCACCGCATCTGTCGATGTCCTGTTTCAACCCTACAAATTTGGCCGCGTGACACTGCCGAATCGCGTCGTGATGGCGCCGATGACGCGCAGTCAGTCGCCGGGCAAAGTGCCAACCGAAACCGTCGTCGAATATTACCGCCGCCGCGCTGCGGGCGGTGTGGGACTCATCATCACCGAAGGTGTCAATCCGCTGCATCCACCCTCGAGCGGGTATCCGGATGTTCCGTATTTCGATAGCGACGAAGCCGCGCCGATGTGGAAGAAGATTGCCGACGTGGTACACGCCGAAGGCTCGTTTATCATTCCCCAGATCTGGCACGTGGGAAGCATTCGTCAAAACGGTATGGAGCCTGACGCCACAGTGCCCGGCCACGGTCCTTCGCCCGTTGCGCATCCATTCTACGCGGATAAAGGTGGGGGAGACGTACCCCATGAAATGTCGCACCAGGACATCGATGACGCGGTCGCGAGCTATGCGTCCGCAGCGAAGGCGGCGGAAGCACTCGGATTCGATGGCCTGGAGATTCACGGCGCACACAGTTATCTCATCGACCAGTTTTTCTGGGAAATCACCAATCAACGCACGGACCAGTACGGGGGAACGACCTTGCCCGAACGAACGCGCTTTGCGGTCGAAGTCATCGAGGCCGTGCGCGGCGCGGTGAGCGCAGACTTTCCCGTGGTCTTCCGCTATTCGCAATGGAAGCAGGGCGACTACAATCACAAAATGGCGAAGAACTCTAAAGAGCTCGAAGCGTTCTTGATGCCGCTGTCCGAAGCGGGTGTCGACTATTTCCATGCGAGCACGCGACGGTTCAACGACCCGGAATTCGAAGGATCAGAACTGAACCTCGCGGGATGGACGCAGAAGATCACGGGAAAGCCGACGATTACGGTTGGTAGCGTGGGCTTGGATTCGGATTTCCTGCGCACTTACGCCGGAAAAGTGTCGCATAAGCAAGGTGTCGATGCGTTGGTGCGTCGACTGGAAGCGG
>JAJDAB010000181.1 GCA_029262095.1 Candidatus Hydrogenedentota bacterium | reverse complement strand
TCATGTCGCCGATGAGGACGACCAACACGTCATCAGGAAGCGCACGGCTCGCCGCTTGCAACTCGCGAACCTTTTCGAAACCCTCCTCAGAATTGAGGTCTGGGAGTAGATCACTCGGCTGCCAGTATTCGTCCTCCGCCTTCAGGTATTCGGGCAGTATCTCCTGAACGGATGGTTCCAGGTGCTGCATAACTTCTAGCCGGCTGCCGTCCATGAGACTGCTCCTTGAGTTCGAAAAAAGGCCAAGAGACCTCAAGATGCACGCAATTCACGCACACACCAACAGTTTACCAGGAAGGACCAATCCAAACTAGGAAACGCTAGATTCCGCTGCCTTCGACGTGAATTCCGCACTCTTTATCCGCATTTGCGCCTAGCGCCGAATTCTTCGCGTTGAACCAACGCCAACGGCCCGCTCGTTTGTCTTCATTCGGCATCGTCGGCGTCGTGCAGATCACGCATCCGAGACTGGTGTAACCCTGATCGTACAAAGCGTTATAGGGAACGCCATACACCTTGATGTAATCCCACACCCGGTCTGTATTCCAATCCACCAGCGGACTCGCCTTAAGGACACGACGATCGGGATCGTCCGGCGCGCGAACGTACCGCGCCATCTCAGTGTCTTGTCGCCCTTGCGATTGGTCGCGGCGCAAACCGGTGAACCAAACATCCAACGTCGCCAACGCGCGATCATTGCTCTCAACTTTTCGCACACGGCAGCAGTACTCTTGTTTCTCCTTGCTGTCGAAAAACAGGTACTCGCCGTGATTGGAAATCATCTTCGCCAGCCGTTCCGGGTCCGGCTGGAAACGTTCGATCGTTAAATCGTATTTGGCTTCAATACGATCCATTACATCATACGTCTCTTTCGGAAGGCGTAATGTGTCGATGGTGATCACCCGAGGCGTTACGCCCGCGCGGTGCGCCATATCGATCATCACGCAACCCGTATCCTGAAAACTGGTGACGATCGCCGCGCGCGGACCATGTTCCTCGAACGCCCACCGGATCATATCTTCCGGCGCCATCGCGTTAACGCGATCAAGCTGCTCGTTATGTTGCGCGACCGTCATAATCACTTCTTTTCCGCGATGAGTGCCTGAATCGCTTCGACTCCGATACGGGCCGACCAATCGCCAAAACGTTCCCCGTCCTTGCCCTCGGCTTTCCAGCGATCAAACAAATGGCCAATAATGACGGGTAGCTGCGCGGCTGGGAGCTTCTCGCCCACGAGCTCATTCAAGCGCGTACCGTTATACTCGCCGCCCGTGTACAGCTCGTACCGGTCAGCACCGGCGCCAATGATCCCAATCTCTGCAGATCGCGGACGTGAGCAATTGTTCGGGCAGCCGCTCATACGAATGATGACATCCGAATCACCATGCCCCAACGCTTCAATACTATCCATCATTTCCGGCATGCCGCGTTCCGCTTCCGCCATCGCCAATCCGCACAACGGCAACGCCGGGCATGCCATTTCCATACGCCGAATCGTCGCGATGTTCGCGTCGGTCGGAATCTTGTATTGATCCAGCATGGCTTGAACGTCATCGACATCCGCGTCCGCGATATTTGCAAGAATGACGTTGTGGTGTGGTGTTAACCGAATCGATGGTTTGTATTTTTTGATAATCGCGCGCAGCCCGCTGCGAAATTGGTAGCCGTTCTCAAAATCGCGAACACGCCCATTTTCCACCCACACACCAACATAGTTCATGCCGGGCTGCGATTGTTTCGACCAGCCCAAATAGTCCGGTTGCGCCGATGGTTCAATGCCCCGCGGCGCTGGATACTCGCGCCCCGCGTATTCCCACAATGTTGTCCTAAATTTGTCGAATCCCCAGTCATCGATTAGATACTTCAGTCGCGCGTGTTTCCGGTCCGCACGCCCACCGTGATCGCGCTGCACACGCACAATCGCCTCGATAATCGGAATGAGATCCGACTCGTCGACAAAGGCAATCGCTGTGCCCGCTCGGGCGTAGGTTTTCGGCTTCCGGTGAGAGTACCCAAGTCCGCCACCCACAAGGACTTCGTATCCAACAATAGCGCCGTTTTCGGTCGTGGCGATAAGCCCAATGTCCTGTGTATAGGCGTCTACGGAATTGTCAAAATCCGTCGCTATTCCAATCTTAAATTTGCGCGGCAAATAGGTCGGCCCATACAACGGTTCATCGACCGACTTCGTATCGCCGTTCAACGAAATTGCTACTGTGCCGTCTTCGTTAAACGTCGCTTTCTCGTCATCCAACCACAGATCGAAATAGCTCTTGGTCGCCGGCAGGAAGTAGTCGCTAATGCCTTGCGAAATCGCGATTAGATCCGCGCCGCAATCTTTGAATTTCGGATCGATATCGGCAACGGGCGCCGCCATCGTGTTGCGCACAACATCGCCGCATCCGCCCAACGTCGTAATCTTCGCGAGCTCATTCACATCATGAATTAACGGACGCAAATCATTCTTCGCGACGCCATGAAATTGAAAATCCTGCCGCGAGGTTACTCGCAAGTCTTCTTGCCCGTACTTCGAGCAAAGGTCGTCGCAAATCAAATACTGTTCGGTCGAGAGGATTCCACCCGGGAATTTCGTCCGCAACATCATTTTGTAGTCGCGTCCGATTCCTGCTTTCTTACGTTCCGTCCGCGTGTCACGATCGTCCTGCTGATACGACCCGTGATGCTTCAGCAATTGCACACTGCCCTCACTAAAATTAGGCGCGGGATCGGCCAGCTCGTCGCCAATGGCTCCATAAAGGCCGTTACTCGCCTCTTTGAATCCCTCGACAGGGGTCAGTTTTGGTGCATCCGTTTTCGCGGCTTGATCGTCGGACAAGGCTCAAGTACTCCGTACTTCGGTTTTTTGTTGCGAATTCACAGCCTAATTATTACTTACTTGATAATTTATATCAAGTATAGATATTAAAACATAACTCTAATAACAATAACTACTTATGAAATACCCGATGCAATATCCCGTTTAATAAGGTTCAGAAATTCAACCCGAGTCGCCTCCTCGTCATGGAAACTACCGAGTACGGATGAAGTCGTCATGATGGAATTTTGTTTCTCGACACCGCGCATCATCATGCACATGTGTCGGCAGTCCATCACGACACCAACGCCTTCGGCCTGTGTCACATCCATGACGGCTT
>JAJDAB010000180.1 GCA_029262095.1 Candidatus Hydrogenedentota bacterium | reverse complement strand
CAAAAGTTGTTTGGCCTAAGTTTGTTGAGTGGGTTGGGGCTACAATTGTTGCCCTTATTTTAATAGTCGCGTTTGCGATTTATTTGGGCGCTATTGATGTTGGGCTTTCCCGTCTCGCAAGCTATGTTTTTAACAGCTATGGCATGTATTAAGCATAATCAGGATATTTAATCAGATGAAACGTTGGTATGTAGCACAGGTATACGCAGGATTCGAAGAAGCTGTTAAGGCTGACTTAATTAAGCGTATACAGGAAGCAGAACTACAAGATCTTTTCGGTGAAGTCTTGATTCCTTCCGCTAAAGTTAAACAATTTTTTGATGCAACAGATGTGAAAGACCAGCAATTGTTTCCTGGTTATGTGTTGGTAGAAATGGAATCAGCGCCAGAAACCATTCGCTTGGTTACCTCAAGTTTGCGTGTTCTTAAGTTCTTGGGTGGAAAAGACCCGGTACCTTTGGGTAGAAAAGAAGTTGAGCGCATGTTTTCGCAAATGAAGGGTGAGGTAGTAGTTTCTACAGAAAAAGCTGAGTTTGAAGAAGGCAGAGAAGTAGAGATACAAGAAGGTCCCTTTGCGGGATTTGTGGGTATTATTGATGGCGTAGATCAAGAAAATGAAAAAATTACCATTATGGTAAGTATTTTTGGTCGCATGACTCCAGTTGAGTTAGGCTTTAATCAAGTAAAACGATAAATTATGGTTAGGTTCTCCCAATGGCAAAAGCAGTAAAAGCACTTATTAAGTTACAAATTCCTGGCGGCGGTGCAACGCCAGCCCCTCCTGTTGGTTCAGCACTTGGTCAGCAGGGCGCTAATATTATGGAGTTTTGCAAACAATTCAATGCAAAAACCTCTAGCAGAAAAGGTGAAACGGTTCCTGTAATTATTACAGTATACGTTGATCGTTCTTTTACGTTCGTAATCAAAACGCCACCTGCTTCAGAATTAATTAGAAAAAAAATAAATCTTTCTAAAGGATCTTCTCGTCCGAATACGGATAAAGTTGGTCGAATTTCTTGGAAAGATATTGAAGAAATCGCGAAAATTAAAATGCCGGATCTTAATGCTGTTACTATTGAACAGGCTAAAAAAATTATAGCCGGCAGTGCGCGTAGCATGGGTGTTGACGTTATTGATTAATGTAATAGGGATCTAATATATGGCTAATCGAGGCAAGAAATATACAAGCGCCCGAGAAAAAATTGACACAAGTGAATTGTTGTCAGTTGAACAGGCATTAAATAGGCTTAAAGAGCTTGCGTACACTAAGTTTGATGAATCGGTTGATATCGATGTTAATGTTGGTATTGATCCGACTAAGGGTGAACAAGTTGTGCGTGGTTCTGTGGTTTTGCCACATGGTAGAGGAAAAAAAGCTACCGTGATTGTTTTTGCTAAGGGCGACTACGCTGAGCAGGCAAAAGCCGCAGGCGCAGATTTTGTTGGCGCAGAAGACTTAATAGAAAAAATTGAAGCAGGTTGGTTGGATTTTGATTATGCAGTTGCAACACCAGACCTTATGGGTATGGTTGGTAAGCTTGCTCGTTTACTCGGTCCTCGTGGTTTGCTGCCAAATAAAAAATTAGGCACAGTTACTTTCGAAGTTGAAGGCGTGATCAAGAATTTGAAAAAAGGTCTTCAGTTTTTCAAAAATGACAAACAAGGAATAGTACATTTTTCTTTTGGTAAAGTTTCATTTGATCAAGAGAAATTGCGTGAAAACTTGGTTGCATTTATTAAGTCGTTGTCTGCAGCAAAACCAGCTGCGTCTAAGGGTAAATTTTTAAAGAAAATGACCATTTCTTCTACTATGGGGGTAGGCTTGCCTATCAATCCAGAAGAGGTATTGCGGTCTTAAGGTATAAGAGGTTTACAACATGAATCGCGAACACAAAAGCGTTGTTGTTAAAGAATTATCCGATGGTTTTTCTCAAAGCCAAGCATCCTTTATTGTAACATGTAAAGGCCTAACGGTTTCTCAAATTGAGGGATTGCGTACAGGTTTGCGTGAGCAAGGCGGATCTTTCCGAGTAGCAAAAGCTCGTTTGATAAAGCGTGCAGTAGATGGTGTTGATGGTGTTGACCAGTTGGGACCATTTTTAAAAGAACAAATTGGGGTTGTATTTGCTTCTGATGAAGCACCTGCAGTCGCAAAAATTTTGCATGATTTTGCAAAACAAAATGAAGAATTTCAGCTTGTTGTTGGTTGCCTTGACAAGAGTTTATTGGATGCAGGGGCAATCAAAAGAATAGCAACTTTACCTTCAAAAGAGGTGTTGTTGGCACAGGTGTGCGGTACATTAAACGCTCCAATTTCTGGATTTGTTAATGTATTAAGTATTCTGATTTTACGTTTGCTGTGGACTCTCAAACGAATTGAAGAAAAAAAGCAGGCGTAAGAATGTGTGTATGCGTTAGTAAAGGCATACAGCAAATTGTTTGGTAGTTATTTCGTATTAACTGTATTTATATGTGGAGAACGCTATGGCGTCAAAATCATACGGTAAAATGATTGAAGATATTGGCAGTATGTCAGTTTTAGAGCTAGCAGACTTGGTTAAAGCTTTGGAAGATAA
>JAJDAB010000179.1 GCA_029262095.1 Candidatus Hydrogenedentota bacterium | reverse complement strand
GGTATGACGAACATGCCCGAGGCCAAACTCGCGCGCGAAGCAGAGATGTGTTACGCGACCGTCGCCATGGTGACGGACTACGACTGCTGGCACGAAGACCACGAACACGTAACGGTCGATCAGATCATCGCCGTGCTCACCAAGAACGCGGCCAACGCGCAAGCCCTCGTTCGCCATTTAGTCAGCGTCTGGAAACACGCTGGCGCCGCATGCGATCACGGCTGCCGCACCGCGCTCGAATACGCGCTCATCACCCAACCCGACGCCCGCGACCCGAAGGTGCTCAAGAAACTGGACGCGGTCGCAGGGCGGGTGTTGTAAGAATTTGCCCCAAATTAGCAGCTGGGTCGGCGTCGAGCGTTCGTAAACCAATTTTTCACAGGTGTCTGTGTAGTTCGCGCCCTGATCGATTAGAACCGTGGCTATTTATTTTTGATCACAAATATTATCAAAGATAAATAGAACCTCTTTCAAAAGCACTTGTTGACACAACTAATGAGCCTACGTATACTTTATCATCGAACGATGAGACGAACGAAGGAAACCCTAGGTGGCTGATTCAACATTGCAACGCGAAATGAAGATGAAGGCTGCGTTCGATAGCCCTGAGCAGGAGGCTTACCTTAGCCTTCTACGAACGCACAGCCTACTATCGCGGCGATTTAACCGGCTGTTTCAAGAGCACGGAATATCCAGCCCTCAATACAACATCTTGCGTATTCTGCGAGGGCAAAAAGGCCAGGGCCTCCCATCGTTGGAAATCGCTTCACGGATGATTGCGTGCGTACCGGATATCACCCGACTTCTCGACCGTCTGGAAAAAGCAAACTACGTGAAGCGAGAGCGTTCGACTGTCGACCGTCGCGTGGTGAATGTCCGCCTCGTAGAAGCGGGAAAAAAGCTCTTGGCAACGCTTGATAAGCCGATACACGACGCCGAACTGGATACTCTTGGCCACATGACTAAAAAGGAATTGACGGAGATGATTCGAATCATGGCCAAGGCCCGTCTAAGAGCAAACGACAACGGTTCGACGTAGGGCCCTTTTTTTGAACCAATAGATGAGCTAACAATAATTGAGCAACGGTTTATAATGATGCCGCTGTCTTTCAGAAAGGAGAAACATCGTGACAAATTCAACGAAGAGTCCAGATACACAAATTCTTCGCCGAGATGATCTGCCTTTAGGCGGATTCGCGGGACTTCGAGAGCACCAATTAGTAATGGATTCGAAAGTATACGGCCCAAACAAAAAGCCGAATACCTGGGACGGCGTTGGGAATTTCATATATTTGGCCGACGCACGTTTCATTCCTCTAGGAGAAACGGGGCTGCATCCGCATGAGGAAGTGGATGTCATTTCGGTGATGGCTGAAGGCCGAATCGCCCACGGTGGTTCGCTTGGTAGTGGTCAGGAGTTGGTCGCACCGGATGTCCAGGTCCAGCGAGCCGGTGGCGAAGGATTCAACCACAACGAAGTTAATCCTGATGATACGCCAAATCGCATGATTCAATTATGGGTGCTTCCGGAGCGTTCCGGAGAGCGCGCAGGATACAAGGTCTACACACCAAAGCAGGGTGCCGTCACGCGTGTCTATGGGGGCGAGCCTGGTCAAGATGAAACCTTCGCCAGCGGAACAGTCATTGACGTTGCTCTTCTCAATGAAGGGCAAGAAGTTGAGTTTAGTGGGACGCTACTCGCGTACGTGACCAAAGGCCAAGGTTTGGCAAATGGCCAAGAGGTAACTGATGGAGATTTGGTTCGAACTGAAGAACTGAGTTTTTCAGCGAGGACGGAAGCGCAGTTGACGGTCGTTCATTTGATGAACGGAATACATTTTGTGCCACAACAAGAACGGAAAGAACCATGGCTTACGAACGATTTAATGCGAGTAACGCGGCGATGGTCCTAATCGACCATCAGACAGGCACAATGGGATGGATGCATTCAGGTCCGACGGAGGTAATGCGACGTAACGCGGTGGCACTGGCTCAAGCAGCAAAGGTCACAGGTATGTCGGTGGTGCTAACAAGCAGCCAGGAAGACCAGCCGCAAGGCCCATTATTCCCGGAGATTCAAGAGATTTTGCCGGAGGCCTATGCGGCACGAACCAAACGAACTGGAGTCGTCGACTGTTTCGAAGACCCGGTGTTTGCGAAGGCTGTGAAGGATACAGGTAAAAGAAAATTGATACTTTCCGGTTTACTCACGGAAGTTTGTGTTGTTTACCCGGCACTCAATGCGAAGAACGAAGGTTATGACGTTCAAGTAATTGCTGACGCATCGGGTTCGGGGACAAAGATGGGTGACGACCTTGCCCTCGACCGTATGCGACAGGCAGATATCGGAGTCGCCTCCACGATTCAAATCTTGTCCGAGATGGTCGATAATTGGGCGGAGTCGCCTGGCCCAGAGATTTTGGAAATATTGAATGGCCTTTACGCGGCTATTGAGGATTAGTTGCGGAACCTCCAAAAAGACAGCCGTTAACATGACACAACTGAATCAGTCCATCTCGATTCTCGTTACCCACGTCGTCAGGCGTGGGTGCGAGGATCAATTTACCGATTGGTCGCGAGGGATTGCGGATGCAGCTCATCAGTTTGATGGATTCGAAGGGTCAGTGCTCTTCCCGCCGAGCGATACGGAGCCTCTTCGCTATCACTTAGTATTTAGCTTCTCCTCGATGGACCGCCTTCAGGCATTTTGGAAATCAGAGGAGTATGCCGATTGGCGTCGGAGACTTGAGCCGCTGGTCAGTGAACCATCGGCGTATCACTATCAGAACGGTCTCGAACACTGGTTTGGCGGGACGACAAATAACGAACGAGGACAACCGTCGACTTTCAAGATGGCCGTGATTGTCTTCATCGCAATATTGCCGCTGACTTGGGTGATACCGCCACTGATTCACCCGGTGTTTCAGTCATTGCCAGTTTGGATAGAGAAAACGCTGACAACAATAATTATCGTTGGAATCATGTCCTATGCCGCGATGCCGTTGTTGACGCGAACTCTATCGCGTTGGCTGTTTCCTGAAGAAGATATAAAAGTCGCTGAGTAAACACACGATTGGAGCGCATGCCCATTAACGGCAAACGCTCGGTCTCGAATTGCTCAATCGTGTATTCAACTATCCCCTCTAAATCCTTATCGCACGTAAGGCTAAATGTCACTACTTTGGCTTTACAGTGTAATTCATCACCATTGGTGAAATGCCTGTTGCCGGACCAATCAATTCCTCAATCTGAATCTTGAACCTCTCGACCTTCCCGCGGTCTCGCATGAAATTGTGAAAATCAACGGGACTGGTGTGATGGTCATGAATGGACCCATACCCGCCGCGTGCGGTGACATCAGTCCGAACCGGCCACTGATACCAAACCGATTGGAATTCTTTCGAGATTACGAAGCTCAAATAGAGCCTGGCGGATTCCGGGTGTGCCGCACCCTTTGGAATTGCGGCCGATTGCGTCCAGGTAAGAAAAAAGTCGTCTTTAGGCAATATGAACCGCGTATCGCTGTTCGGGTATGGCACGAAAGCCCAAGAGGTCGTGAAAGAGACGGGATACCAACCGTTATCGACGGCCACATACGGCATCGCAGTTCCACGTACCCAAAGTGGTTCATTGGCGATGAGCTTTTCGATGTACTCCCAACCATACTTCTTTTGCAGGTGCCAGAACTGGTAGAGCACAGCATCATCGTCATGGGGATAGGTCAGAATGATTTTGCCCTTGAGAGCAGGATTGAGATAGTCCATCGCATCACGCGGGGCTTCGTCTTCTGGAATCATCGACTTGTTGAAAACGTTGGAGAATGAAACGCCGTAGAGCCCCATCCAGTATCCATCGGGGTCTTTGTAGGCTGGATAAACCTTATCCCAACCCAAGGGCCGGTACTGAACCAGCAATCTTTTTTCTTTCCAAAAATCGAAATCGTGCAAAGTTTGCAACTCAATCACGTCAGGAACGGGGCGGCCTGTTTCGACCGCTAAATCGAAGCGCCCGTTGTGGTACTTGCTGAGGTCCATATGGTCCTGCAAGTCAATCTTCGGGAACCGTTCCCTGAACGCGATTAGGATTTGGTCCCGTTGGCCGGGCTTGTCGCCGCCCGACCAAATGACGAGTTTGCCGCCTTCTTCAATGGCTGCCTCGTAAAGCTCATCCAGAGACCTAGTCTCGAATTCTACCGCAAACGAAGGGGTGGAAATTAAAGTGAGTGCGAGAGCACCGATGAAGGTGTTCTTTATTATCTTTTTCATGACAGGTATCAGCCTCTGTTGATTGTGCGCTTAGGTTGCCGTGGTGGCGTACTCGTACGAACGGCAGATAATGGCCTTGACCACCTCAAGCTCTTCTTCGTTCCGGGGCGAATAGACCATGACAGCGCCGGGAGGTTGACGACCATCAGTGACCAGAAAGTGATGTTCTCCCCAT
>JAJDAB010000178.1 GCA_029262095.1 Candidatus Hydrogenedentota bacterium | reverse complement strand
CGTAGACTAAACTGTTGCAAGTTTGGCAACGTATAGTAGAGGCCCATCGCGATGCGGCCGATCCATTCGTCCAACACTTCCCCGGTCTGACCCGATCGAACGAATACGTCTTTTAGGTATTCGGTCAAGTTTCCCGTGATGTAGATGAACAAGCCGGCAATCGTCGGTAATACGGAAGAACTGGAAGTACACGAAATCGCGAATGTGAAGGAAGAAACGATGAGAAATTGGAAATAGGTTAGCAAAATCGACCAGAGCAATAGCGTGGGCAGAATTCGCTGATTGAAATACAACGCAAGAAAAAACAGCCCACCCATAAGCGCGAGATTCATAATGATAATCAGCTGTACACCCATGAACTTGCCGAACAGGTATTGCACTCGCCGAATTGGTTTGGACAGAATCGTATAAACGACTTTGTTATCAACCTCGGTGGGCACTACTGACGCGGAAATGAAAATCGTGATCAATATTCCAAACACCGAAATGACGGTGACGCAAATGTCCTTAATAAGTTTCGCGTCGACATCGGAGCTGGAATCGCCGATGGTCGATTCTGTCAAGAACGCCGTCATAAACTGCGAGCCGAAAATCACGAGAACGCTCAACGTCAAGAAGCCGATCAGGGTCTTCTTGCGCATACCTTCACGCCACGTGTACAGCGCGATGGTCCACGAAGCGCGGGTAAATCCAAGGGCAGCATTCATGGTGGGGTACTAACTCCTATTCGCTTTGGCTTCGCCCACAACGCGGACGAACAGGTCTTCAAGCGTCTCGCGGCGGGGCGATATATTCAGAATTTCGAGTGCGTTGGCCTTGCATATGTCCACCGCGTCATATAGATCGTGGTTTGCCGATATACGCAATCGCACCCGACCGTCCACGCGATCTTCTGCGGTGATACCCTTCTCGCTTAATTTCGCTAGACGCTCGTCGTTGGCCCCCGACGCCTCGATCACGAGATCACGGTCGGTCAACAAATCGCCAACCGCGCCGATCGTCTGAAGAGCGCCTTCAAACAAGATGCCAACCCGGTCACTGATTAGTTCAACCTCGAGTAGCTCATGGCTAGAAATCATTACGGTCTTGCCGCGACTTTTCATTTCAACAATGAGATCGCGAATTTCTTTACGTGCAACGGGATCGAGGCCCGTGGTCGGCTCATCCAGAATCATCAGTTTTGGATCACTGATGAGTGCCTGGCCAAGGCCGATCCGCTGGCGCATGCCCTTGGAGTAACCACGAATTAGGCGTTTCCGAGCGTGCGTCATACCCACGAGTTCAAGCACCTCATCCATACGCTTCTCAAGCTGCTTGCCACCCATGCCGTAGAGTTTCCCATAGAAGCGCAACACCTCTTCGCCTTTGAGAAAGTCGGGGTAGTACGCGCCCTCGGGCAAATATCCAATGTTGCGCTTAACCTCGGGTGAATCGACATCGCTTTGTCCAAAAATTTGAATCGATCCTGACGTCGGGAAAATTAGGCCCAGCAACATCTTGATGGTGGTCGTCTTGCCGCTTCCGTTCGGACCCAGGTAGCCGAGAATCTCTCCCTCTTCGATCGCAAGGTCAAGTTCTTTAAGCGCGTGAACGTCTTGGCCGCGTGCAGCGCCTTCATAGATTTTGGTCAATTTCTCAATTTCGATAACGGCCGACACGGTTTATGCCTTTCGATGCCGCAGGACTCCCCTAGGAGCCGATGGGCAATACTGGTGAGAGATGTAAACGAGCCCGTAAACTTTCGGCGGAAGGGTAGCAAACAGCGATTAATGTGTCAACAAAATACAGCGACCCTTGGCCGTATTACTCCACATAATTTACCGAAGCAATCCCAGGAGAAGACCATCTATCAAGGACAGTACGACCATGACAACCAATGGCGAGATGTCGATGCCGCCTCGAACGCCAATCATGTTTCGAACCGGTTCGAGCGGTGGGTCCGTTATGCGGCTAAGCAGCATAACCGCCGGGTGTCGACTCGTCGGCGCAACCCAGGAGATTATCGCGCGCACAAACAGTAGCAAGATCACAACGCGAATGATGTAATGGACCAGCACTATCGCGGATGCCAAAGCTCACCCCCTTTTACCGGACGCCAAAACGAACCCGCAGTCCAGCGCCAATCGCCGCGCGCCACGAGTCCAGTTTAGAAAGCGGTGGGTTGTCATCATAGTCGATTCGCAACTGAAGATTGACATCAAGTCCATCCCGTAAGGCCCAGGTAAGACCGGAATCATAGCTGGCCCTCAAGTCGCCAAAGTCCGTGAGACTCGGCATTACGCGCAATTCGTCGTGATAGGAGAGCCGGTCCGTAAGCTGTGTCTTGTAAATGAGCCGAAGCAAAAGGTCCAGGTCTGTGTCGAGGGAGGTCACGGATTTTCCGACGTTTTCTAGGCCTCGGGTGGAACGAAGGTCTCCCCCGTCGAAAGACTCATAGACGAGCCCTAAGCCAACTCCGGCCCGTAAATTTGATTGCCGGAGGAGGCGCTGCTCCAACCCAGTCGCTGCGAACGCGCGCGCATCGATCGCAGCGTCAAGGTCGCGTTCCAATCCGAGGAGTAGAAACGGCGCACGGGTTGCCAGCGGCGTGCCCTGCCAATCGAATTCGGATCGAAAATAGGCTGGAAAATGATCGCGACCATCAAGTGCGATGAGTGAATTCCAGTTCCAGGCGTAACGATGAGCCGTCCGATCGAGTTCAATTCGAGCGTATAGATCCACGCGGGAACGATTACCATCGCGAAACAGCACCCCAGTCTCGACCGAGGAGACTGTTGTACTTGATTCCCGTTCCGCCATAGCGGCAGGCTCGATTTGCGTGACATTCGAGAAGTCCATCGCCTCGGTGGTGTCTTCCGAGAAAACGATCAATTCGTCGCCGTCTTTAGAGAGCCGACCTACAGCGCTCTTGCCGTCCGTCGTTTTCACGACGCGCGCTTCAACGGTGCTCATTGATTGAATCTGATCGGAGGGCAAATAGGTGCGGGTACCGTGGCGCGTGCGAAATGTAATCACGTCGTCATCGATATCGAGCAGCATTCCACGCAGGATTTCGCCGGAGACTAGTGTCACCGAATCATCAGTAGACTGAGCCGCGGCACCCATCGATACAATGAGGGCAACAAATACCGGGGCAAACCGCTTTAAACCCAACATGGTGGTCACTTCCCGCGTGGTCCACTGTAATGGTAGGATGTCTGCGCGGCGTTTGCAAACGGAATTCACGTAACTTGCTACAGCCAAGACGGTTACGAAGTGGGGAAACCAATGCCAAATCCGGTCTTGAACAATCCTTGGGTGCGCGCAGCACTTGGGCTGTTGGCGTTGACGCTGATGTGTTTCGCAGCCTATGTCCTCAGTCCAGTGCTCATTCCACTCCTGACAGCATTCTTTGTGGCCTACGTTTTAGACCCGTTGGTCGACCGATTTGAAAAACGAGGCCATTCGCGTAGTAAGGTCATA
>JAJDAB010000177.1 GCA_029262095.1 Candidatus Hydrogenedentota bacterium | reverse complement strand
ACCGACGTCTTTGACGAGTACGGATACGCCATCGTCCACCGAGTGCCCGATTTCGTGATACTGAGTACTGATAACCGAATCTACACTACGGGCCACCAATACCGCCTCCAGGTCCGCCAGCTCCCGAACGACACTTTTTACATCGTCCCAGTGCGATGATGGTTTAGGCATTGAATGGCTTCCCCAATAGAGAATTCCTGTGGCGCTTTCGATGATCGCTTGATATGCCATGAACCGAAGCTCATCGCGCGTGGGATACAGTACTTGGCCCGAGTCTCGCTCGTCGGCGGGCTGCAACATTGCCCAAGCAAACGCTTGTTGCACGGAGAACACCGGCCGCCCTGGTCCGGCGACACGTCGCATCTTGCGAACGTATTCCCCGACTTGGCTGATATACGGATTATTGAGATCGCCTTGAAGCCCGTCGCTAAATGTGAGGCCGGGAAGACTCAAGCCCGGAGGTATAATTGGGTACATGTCGACCGCGACGACATCCGTTCCGTCATTGTACCGTTGGAGTGTTGAGACTAGATTGGTCGGCGCGTGGTTCGTATAAACCAGCCGGTTCGGTATTTCCTTCTTGATGATGGGATAGCCGCGTATGAGCGCTTCGGGTGGCGTTCGTCGTTCCGGCGGTAGCAGTGTCCATGCGGGTTCGTCGACGGTCTCTACGAATGCTAGGCCGGGCAACGATGATATGCGGCGGACCGTTTTGCGAAACGCCTTGATGTCCTTTTCGGTTTTCGGCGCCCCGACATCTGTCCATGTCATGAGTCCACTCGCAACAGCTGCGGCGGAAGGCACTCGTGCATTCTTGCCTCGAACAGCAACGAGGTTGAATCCTGCAGTCGCGAGTTCGTCCATGGCGGCCCGTTGCTTAACGATGTCGCCGTCTGTGTCGTACGTATACAAGCCCAGAATAAATCGGCGGTCGCCGTTTACGGTGATGACACCATCGTCGTTGTAGTTGGTTTCGATCGGCGCGCCGAATGCACCGTGAATCGTTAGAATGGTCACGACCAGCGGCAGAAAAATCGACCGAAACCCAGTCCGACGACGTGTCGGCGTAGGCTCACACACAAAAAAAGCGGCACCGGCTTGAATGCCGGTGCCGCAGAATTCGTGACTCACAAGCACTAGACTCGCTAGTTTTCTTTCGTCATATTGCGACCGCGATTACGCCGTTTTTTCTCGCGTAGCGCGTTCGCTTTGTAGAAAAGAGCGGGTTCTATGATCGGCTGATGCAGCCCTTCAGTTTCAAGGTCGCCATAACTCACACGGCCCCGATACGTACGATTCGAAAGTATGATTGCGATCGCCTGACGCGACCACTTATTGCCTTTCCGAGTGAAAATGCCTTTCGCATGCAGATGCTCTACTACCTTGCCGGTACTACGCGTCCGCAGATATTCGCGAAAGACGGTACGCACGACTTCAGCTTCACGGTCGTCGACCATCAGTGGCCGCTCGCTATCCCGCCCACGCCGATATCCGTACGGTGCCGGTCCAGTTCCATAGCGTCCTTGTTGCACCGCATTGAGCTGACCCCGCTTCACCTTTGCACCGTGCGACAACTTTGGCGGTGTGTCGTCGCTCAGACGCGACTCCGGCGAGTCGCCGACGGAAATAGCGTGTGCTCCGTCAACGGACGCTGAATGCGATTTTGCTTCCCGTTCAATTGATTCCATCGTGATCTTGAACCATGTTATGAATCCACCTATCCCTTAACGCCCACAGCAAAAGAAGAGAAAATTGTTCGATGGACGATGGTGAATCAGCAGCCGATCACCGTCCACGTCACGAATCGAAGTGTAAATGAATTGTTTAAAGATGTCAATTGTTTTTCCGGCACTTTTTTCAAATCACGCACGCTTTACGCTCGATTGTCAAGGGGAGATGACACTTCGAAATCGGATGATTGTTATCATAAACCATTGGTACTTGGGTATTTCCGGCCAAAATGCGAAAAGGCCGCACCAATTGGTGCGGCCTTATTCTCTCTTTGCGCGTTTTGTGCTGTTCTATTAGTTGTCGGTGCTACTTTCCCGAGCGTTTCTTTCGGGCGAGTGCGACCAACGTTGCCGGCGGTGCGCTATATGGGCCAGCGTCAGAACCGAAACTTTTCTCTGCAATTTCCAGAATCTCTTTCGAAGGCATGCCCGAGGCTTTTGCTTCTGCAACGACTTCGTGCATCCGTTTGATGATCCGGCGACGACATTCTTCGCGACATTTCGCTTCGATGCCTTTGTTCACGAACACTCCCATACCGCGGCGGGTGAACAATAGGCCCATCACTTCCAGATCCCGATACGCCTTCGCAACCGTGTTTGGATTCACGTCAAGGCGTTCGGATAGCTCACGCACCGACGGCAATTGGTCGCCGGGTTGTAAGTAGCCCGATGAGATTGCGAATTGAACGTGATTCTCAATCTGCACATAAACGGCAACGCTACTACTGATGTCGATAGTGGATAGCATTTCCATTTTTTGTTTTTTTGTAGATGCTTTTTTCATCTTGATTATTCGTCCTTTCCAAGAAGACTTCAAGTGCTGATGATGTGTCACGGCGCGACCCGCACCATGATGCGAAACAAACCTAACCCCGATTGATAGAGTACATTGTATATAGTATAAGTATCAAGCTATTTGGATGAAGAATTGTAGTTTGGGGGATAAAAATTGAGAACAAATAGCCAGA
>JAJDAB010000176.1 GCA_029262095.1 Candidatus Hydrogenedentota bacterium | reverse complement strand
CCGTCGAAGCCGGGGTAGACATGCTGGGCGTGTCGACCATTGAAGAAGGCGTTCGCCTGCGCGATCACGGCATTAAGGACCCCATTCTTGTACTCGTACAGCCCGCCGAGAGCGCTGTCACGCTCGCGGTGGAAAATGATTTGCGGCTGTCCATTTCGAGTGTTTCGATCGCCGAACGTATCTGCGAAATTGCCCGACGGTTGAACAAGGTCGTCCCGGTTCATTGCAAGATCGACTCCGGAATGTGCCGCCAAGGATTCGACCCATCGACCGCGGCGAACGAACTCCAACAGCTTACACGCTTGTCGCACATCGACATCGAGGCCATTTGGACCCATTACGCGGTAGCCAACGCGGTGCGCGACCCCGGCACCGCCAATCAGGCGAAAATATTTCGGCAGGTGCTCAAGAAGTTGGATCGCGTTGGCGTACCGTATGAATTTGCGCATGCGGGCAACAGCGCCGCGGTGGTGTATCATCCCGACCATGTATTCGAAATGGCCCGCGTTGGCCTTATGACCTACGGCATCTGGCCGAGCGACAATATCCCCGATCAGTCTCCATTGCGCCCCGTGATGCGTTGGGAATCAGAAATTGTATTGATCAAGGAGATCGAAAAAGGGGCAACAATCGGCTATGGCGCAACCTATACGACACCCAACGATGCACGCATCGCGCTGGTTCCGGTGGGATATGCCGATGGTTACCGGCATGCGTTGTCGAATCGGGCCTCGGCCTTGGTGCGGGGGAAGCGTTGTCCCGTTCGCGGTCGAATTTCGATGGACCAAACGTCGATTGACATAACCGGTGTGCCGGATGCTGAAGTTGGCGATGCGGTGGTACTGATCGGTGCCGATGGCAAGGAAGTTGTGACCGTGCAAGAACTGGCCGATCGCGCTTCGGCATTGCCCTACGAAATCATGTGTGGAGTACAAACGCGTGTTCGCCGAGTCTATCCGGAATCGTAGTGACGAGGCCTGCGCGCACAGGCGATCACATTAAGAACCCACCTTGCGTTACTTAATCGACGGATACAACGTCATTCACGCGGACCCCTCGCTCAAAGCGATCGTGGATACAAACATCGAATCGGCGCGGGACGCGGTCATCGAAATGGCAGCGCTGTTACTGAAACCGGACGTGCAAGTTTTAGTCGTCTTCGATGGTCAAGGCGCGACCACGGATATCGTCCCCGCACTCACAGGAATCGACAATTTGCTCGCGGTCTACACGGCGACAAATCTTTCCGCCGACACCTGGATCGAGCGCACCGTCTACAAAGCGAGCAAGCGAAACCTGTGTACCATTATCACCGCCGATGGCGGCATTCGCGATCTCTGCCGGGGTCTTGGGGCTCGCGTCTTTACACCCGATTGGCTTGCAGGCGAAATAGGCAAGAATCGAGGACACGGACAAACATCCGGTTCGGGAGGCGTCTCACGAGAGCTCGGCGATCGGATCGATGCTGAGTCGTTCGAACGACTAGCTGAGATGCGGGAAAAACTCGGCGAAGAAGACCAACCAGACAAGAAGCGATAGCGGACAAAACTTCGCCCAGCCAAAACCGTCATCTCGAGATACCGTGATGACGGGAGACTTATGCTCGTTTGACCTGCGTACCTCGTTCCCACGGTCCTCCGTGGGAATGCATACGTTTCCGACCTCATTCTTTCGTCACAAGTACAATCTGACCTGCGTCAGGCCCCATGCATTCCCAGGCGGGAGCGTGGGAACGTGGTCAATCTCAAGTGGTCCCACCCAACGCCTCATGTCTCCAACCGCGAACGGCCATAACATCAAACCGTTCGCCTTTGAATTCGATTTGCCTGATTTGTTTCTTTCCATCTTCCGTCACGCGCTTCAGATAATCCCGCACCTCCATCCACTGCACTTCGCCCTCTGAGTTCCTTGTCACCAACATCACGGGAAACGCCTGGTTCATCCAATACTCCCGATGTCGCTTCTTCGGAATCGTGAACAATTGCGCGCTATCACTCTTGCGTTCGCGCAGGTAAGAGTCGCCAGATTTGAGTTGAAGGTAGACTTTTTCCCCGGTAGCTTTGCCCTCGTCGTCTTTGAACTCTACTTCGGCATCGATTCCATGATCGCTGACGTTGATTTCGCGACAAATCTGACCGGCGAGAGCAACCGTCGATATCACTTCGCCGACAAGCGTCCGTTCCTTACTTTCGTTGTCGATGACAATCTCGGTTTGCTTCTGAACATCGCGGACCTTCTGCTGTGCTTCCGGGCTGGCGAAGTAGTGTTCCATGTCGTCCCAAAGTAGGAATCGTTTCTCGCAGGCGACACAAATCATGGTTGGCGTGTCTCCGCCGCGACCGTCTTCCAACCAGTCGTTCAACCGCTTCATGGCCACGTTGCGATTACCCACCTCAGCCCCGCAATGTGAGCAAACGTAGTGCCGAAGTCGCACAACGTCTTGCCCTTTTTTCATCACGTTTTCGTGCACAAACTTACTGAAAATAATCCGCTCTTCGAGTGGGATATCCGGATCGAAATACACGTCCAACTCGCCTGCGCCTTCGCCCCGCCGGTTCAATTTCACGCAAGTTGTTTACCCGTTAACGTCCGAAAGTCGGCAGCGTACCGCCAGAGTTCGTCGTTCACGGTCATCGGATCGTAGTGCAGTCTAACGACCAATGTAGCGTAGATGTCGTCCAGAAAACCGTGGAAACGGTAACTGACCTGCGTGGCCGGCTCGCCAGTTAGTTCCGGACGTTCTCGACGGTAATAACTCGGAAAGATTAGCTGCGTACCTTCCGGCGTGTGTTCCCTGAGGCAAAGTGCCTGCTCAACCAGTAACTGGTGCATCGCCAACAAGACGATACGCTCCTCGTCCACCGGCAACCGTTCCGATGAGGACTGATACGTCAGATCGCCGGAAAGGACTTTCTCTTCTGGAATACAGCCGCGTTCGCATTTGTCCTGACGAAGCGTCCCAATGACCGCCTGCGCATACGCGTTAATCCGCTCCGGCTGCAACAACACCCAACTCCCGAACTTCAATTCCCAAACTGCGCCCGGACCGGCCAACAGCCCCACGACAGCCTTCAATTCATTGTCGGTGAATCGCCCGTCTTCACCCGACATCTGTAATTGCAGGCTCTCCCGTAGCTCGTTGAACCGCATCAACACCCGGCCCTCGTCTTTGAGCCGAACGATTTCCTCTTTCAAGCGTTTGAACAACACCGGCGACGTACGCCACGGAATGCTTTCCCAATCAATGCCATCGAGTATCGCTTGCTTCAATTCCTCGCAACGGTACCGACTTTTGCGCTGGTTTCGAGATAAGCGGGGTCACTCGCATCCGTCACGTAGCCGCGTTCTCTTGCAAAAGCTTCGACCTGAGTCGGACTGACTCGAAGCGCGCCTGCATCGATACGCCCGGCAACCAACAACTTGGCAAACTCTTTACGCGAAGCACGGGTAAGATCGCGATCCCATTGACCCAACGTCTCAAAGACATCTACCTTTTGCCCATCGAAGACCAACACGGCCAACGCCGTTTCATCCATATAAAGCTGATGAATCAACCGCTGGTCCGCCTGACCCCCAAAATCCCAAAGCCAAATCTCCCGTTCAACTCCATCGAGTGTTTCGACAGGAAGCTTCCACTGCGACGCCCACGCGCCAACCGTCGAGTCACTAGGCTCCCAATTCTGGAACAATAGCCTCTTGGCAAGTCCGGTCTTTCCGACGCCGCTCTCACCAACCATCAAGACTTTAGCGTTGGTGTATTGAACTTGCGGCGGAGTGAAAGGCGTCACAGCTGCGGAAGTGTTCGTCCCCCGGCTCGTAGAAATAAGACTTGTCAGATTCCACACCCTAATTTCGCCGTGGCAATCGCAGGAAAAGCCACGACTT
>JAJDAB010000175.1 GCA_029262095.1 Candidatus Hydrogenedentota bacterium | reverse complement strand
CGCGTATGGAGCCAATGGCCTCTCGCTCGCCGCGCCCTTAGATCAACCGGGTCTTGATATACGCGAAGGCGATTACGTCCTCGAAATCAATGGGAAGAAACTCGAAGTCAATAAGAACCTCTTTAGTCAATTGCAAGGCCTTGCGAGCAAATCGGCGACGATAAAAGTCAGCTCAGAATCCAGTGGAGGCGATGCCCGCGAATACTCCATCGTTCCCCTGAATGGAACGAACGGTCTGCGCCGCGCGAATTGGGACCTGGAAAAACACGCGCGGGTCGATGCATTGTCGAATGGGCGAATCGGCTATGTCACCATCACGCAGTTCGGGCGCAATCAGATCGATAGCTTCGTCCGGCAACTCGTCGCAGCGTCGGACAAAGATGGCGTCGTCATCGACCAGCGTTTCAATGGCGGAGGCATCACGTCTGACGCGTTGGTGCATATGTTAATTGCGCCGCAATTGCACACCTACGATTATCCCTACGGCGCGGATTTCACGGTGTCGCCGGTCGGGCATACTGGGCCAAAAGTCTTGATCACCAATGAGCAGAATTTCTCAGCGGCCGAGACGTTTCCGCTCATGTTCAAGATTGCGGAAGCCGGGACCATTGTCGGGATGCGCACGGGCGGGGGTGGCACGGGCGGCGCGCTCCATTATCCTGACCTCATCGATGGCGGCTCTATCACCATCCCCAATCGGGCGGGGTACAACCCGCGTACCGGAGAATGGGCGGAGAATAACGGTGTGTCGCCGGACGTCGAGGTGCAGTGGATGCCCGAGGATTATCGTGTCGGGCGCGACCCGCAGCTTGAGCGGGCGGTAGCCATCGCGATCGAACGCGCGAATAGCGAGCCGGCCTACGAGCCGAAGCGTCCGGCGTATGTGAAGCATCCGTAGGTTTACTCTTCATCCTTCGGGACGGGGTCCGTTTGCCGGGCCGATTGCGGCGCTATACCATGGGGGCATGAGTGATACCGCCGACCGCATAACGGAAACCATTCGCCGATGGCGCCGCTTTCTCCGCTACGACGTGTGGCGCATTGGCAGGCCCGGTGAGGAAACGCCCGACGGATTTGTGATCAAGCAAATCCGCGTAGGCGTCCTGCTCGTTCAAAATTTTATTGAGAACAAACTGTTTCTGCGCGCGGCGGCGTTGACGTTTGTTACGTTGCTGTCGATTGTGCCCGCGCTCGCGCTGATGTGGTTTGCGATCGACAAGTTCGATCTCGGAGAAGTGCTGTATGATTTTGTTGAGACCAATACGGCTTGGCTCGAACGAGGTGACGGTGCCGTCGGCGAAGGCGCTGTAGACAATCCCGAACAAATCGAAGGCATCACCGCTTCGAATGATCGTGACGATGCGTTGTGGAGCAGTTTGCTCTCGATGTTGTTTCGCGGGTTTGGCGATCTTGAGGCGAACGCAGTAAACGGTGCTGAAGCACCGGTCGCGCAAATAACCGACCTCGCGAAGAAAAGTACCGACACTGGAGCGCTCGGGCTCGTGGGCGCCTTCTTTGTCTTGGCGACGGTGGTGGGTCTTATTCGCAACATCGAGTCGTCATTCAATTCGATTTGGGGTCTCAAAAACACACGCTCGTGGTACCGAATGTTTAGCGACTATGTGATGGTCATCGTTCTGTTGCCGATCGTCGTGGCGTTTGCGCTCACCGTGACGTCTATCCTTGAAACGGAAGAACTGGCAGGTAGCCTTGGCGGATTCGGCTTCGCGTTGCGCGGTGTGCAATATGTGCTCATCTGGCTCGGGTTTACCGCGCTCTATTTTGTGGTTCCAAACACGCGCGTGAAGGTACGCTACGCGCTGCTCAGTGGCGTTGCGGCAGGCACGTTATGGTGCGTGATGTCATTTGTATACGTAAAACTGCAATTCGGAGTGGGGCGGTTTGACGCGCTGTATTCCAGTTTTTCGGTGATTCCGCTGCTGATTATGTGGATTTATTTGAGCTGGATCATCATGTTGCTTGGCGCGGAATTGGCGTATGCCTATCAAAATGAGAAGACGTTCGCGATGGAACGGTGGGCGGCTGGTGCGAGCTACGCGTATCGCGAGGCGTTGGCAGTGCGCGCGATGATCGAGATTGCGCGTCGGTTTGATACGGGTGAATCGGGCTTGCCCGCCACGCGATCGGCGGAAGAATGGCATGTTCCAACACGTTTGCTAAACGAAACATTGGATCAACTCGAAGACGCAGGACTCGTGACCAAATGTGCTACGGATCCGATCACCTATGTACCAGCACGTTCGCTCGATAAAATCAGTTCCGGTGAAGTGATTGCCGCGATTCGCGAGGCGGGGCGTGATCCGTCGGAATTGCGGTTAGACCCGGTGTTACAGCCGTTACTCGCGCACGCGGTGGGCCCTGAGAACGAAGCGCTACGCGCACCGGTAACGGACTGGGTCCGCAAGATGCACCCGCCTAAGCAAGCGGTTCTCGCGGATGACACGGACCACAATATTCTGCACCTCAACGACTCCGCATCGAGTGACGATGGGAACCCTTAAATCAACGGAAACCTGAAGGATGGAACACCCATGCCGACGCTTATCCAGTCGCCAACCGTAATCGAAGCGGCGGGCAACAAACCGAAAATCATTCGCGAGCATATTGGCCATGTGAATTCAAAGACCGGCGATTTGAGTATCGCGCACATGCAAAGTCCAAGCGGTTGGGTGGAGCCCGGTCAGCGTCCGGAATTTGACGAGTATACAGTCGTATTAGACGGCGCCCTGTTGTTGACGGACGACGCCGGTGTACAAATGGAAGTGGGTGCAGGTCAGGCCGTCATCGCCCACAAGGGCGAGTGGGTTCAGTACAGCACCCCCGGCCCGGACGGCGCGGAATACATTGCGGTATGTCTGCCCGCGTTTACGTTGGACGGCGTGCATCGGGACGACGCGTAGCGATGACGGACGCGGGGCGATTACTCGACGGAAAGGCCGCATTTATTGCAGGTGCCGGACGTGGCATCGGCCGTGCTATCGCCGAGGCGTTCGCGGCGCAGGGTTGCGCAATCGCCCTGGCCGCTCGAACGCGATCCGAAGTCGATGCCGTGGCCACCTCGATTCGAGAAGCGGGCGGCAAGGCTATCGCGCTGGCGTGTGACGTGGTCGATCCGGAGCAAGTGCAATGCGCGGTGAGCGAGGCGCACGACTCCTTCGGTGCGATCGACATCCTCGTAAACAATGCGGGCGTGGCGCTGTTCAAGCCGTTTCACATGTTGTCGTGGGACGAATGGCACAAGACGATAGACATTAATCTGAACGGTGCATTTCACTGCACGCAAGCGGTGTTGCCGGGCATGATGCATCGTCGGGCTGGGCGAATCATCAATATTTCCAGTGTCGCCGGCGTTAAGCCCATCAACAAACAAAGTGCATACTGCGCATCGAAGCACGCGCTCAACGCGATGAGTAAAGTCCTGGCGATGGAGTTGCGGGAATTTGGGATTGCCGTACATGCGGTCTGTCCCGGCGGGGTCACGACGCAGCTCGCCGAAGAAGCGATGCCAGAACGAGACAAGTCTGACTGGATGACCCCGGAGGACATCGCGCACGCGTGCCTGTTTCTGGCGTCTCAGAGTTCACGCGCGACAACCGATGAAGTAATCGTACGCCGATTCCACAGCGTTCCCATCGGCGGTTGACAGTGGGTGACCCGCCCAAGTATCGCAACCGGCAGACCCTTCTGCGGGAATTGCAAAAAGCCCCGTCTAGCGAGCGTGCGGAGATCGAGGGCGTTGTCGAGCGTATCGTCTACGAGAGTGCCGACACCGGCTTCGTGGTTGCGCGACTCAGCCGCGAAGGGCATGCGGATCTTACGACGTTTGTCGGGCCTGGATTGGCGGTATCCGCGGGCGAAACGGTTCGCTTGCGTGGTCATTGGATTGACGATGCCAAGTTTGGGCGACAGCTACGCGTTGATGGATTCGAAACGATTCGGCCTTCCTCGGCCGCGGCCATTGAGAAGTATCTTGGATCGGGACTCATCGATGGTATCGGTAAAGTCTACGCCAAGCGGCTAGTCGATGCGTTCGGGGTTGACACACTGCGCGTAATAGACGAAGAGCCGCACCGGCTGCACGGTGTTGAAGGCATTGGCGATAAGCGGGCGGGCCAAATCCGAACGGCATGGGAAGCGCAGAAGGCCATTCAGTCGATCATGTTGTTTCTCCAGGGACATGGCGTGCCGGTGACGCAGGCTGTCCGAATATATAAACAGTATGGCGATAAGGCCGTCGCGGTACTACGCGAAAATCCGTATCGGCTTGCACGCGATATCGCCGGCATCGGATTCAAGAGTGCAGACCAGATTGCGGAACAGCTCGGCATCGCGCGCGATTCCGATCGGCGCGCTGCAGCGGGTGTGTTGCACGTATTGCAAGAGGCATCGAGTGAAGGTCACACGCGACTGCCCGCGAACGAGCTAGCGCCGCGTACGGCGGAATTGCTCGGGATCAACACGGAACTCGTAGACACGGTCGTCGAAGTGTTGCAAGACGCGAAGGATATCGTGCTTGAACGTGAGAACGTTTATCTTCCGCCACTA
>JAJDAB010000174.1 GCA_029262095.1 Candidatus Hydrogenedentota bacterium | reverse complement strand
ACAGGTCCGTACAAGATACGGCGAGCATTAGCCCGCGCATTAGGAACAGACCTAAAAGGACAATAACAGTGCTGGCACCGACAAAGCCCCATTCTTCGGCTAACAGAGCAAATACGAAGTCCGTATGGAATTCCGGGAGATAGCTGAGATGAGTCTGTGTACTGTTGCCAAATCCTTTGCCCCACATCTGGCCGCTGCCAATGGCGATTTTGGCTTGTAACGTTTGGAATGATGCGGCGGCATCCGCTTGTTCCGGGTTGATGAATGACTCGACTCGGACGCGTTGATAGTCGTTTAGCTGGGAGTATGCGACCGGGAGCGCGGCTAACCCGGCGATGACTACTATCGCGAGATGACGCCCCTTGCAACCGGCGACGATGAGCATCGCGAATACCATCGGCACCATTGTAATCGCGGTGCCGATATCTTTCTGCGCTACGACGAGGCCAACAACGCCAGCCCACACGATGAATGTCAGGACGAAAAATGGAAACCTGCGCACGCGCGGGCCAATTCGGTCCAAGTACCACGCGAGCATAAAAATAAGCGCAAGTTTGCTTAATTCGGATGGCTGAAATCGAACGGGTCCAAACAGGATGATCCAATGCTGACCACCCTTTACCGTCGTGCCAATTTGGGGCGATAGCACCGCGGCCAGCGCGATGATCGAGACGGTATAAAACAAAGGCGCCATTGAAATGAGTACGCGATAATCGATGCACACGATCATGAGCGCTAGCACGGCGCCAATGGCGAAACGCCCCGCTTGTTTCCAATGCGGGTAGTCGACGGCAACCGGACCCGTGCTCGCACTGTATAGAACGACGAATCCAATCGCGGCGAGCGTCACGGTGAGGAGCACGGTGATCCAATCCAAACGCATCAGATTTCCGCGATCGAGAATGCCGACCCGGCCGTGAATGAGGTTTAGATCGCGTTCTAATGCGGTCATGGTGCGTCTTCACTCTGCGCGACGGTGATAGGGCTTGCGTAGTCGTCGGGCTGAACCGGCCGGTCGTAGAAGAACCGAAGTAGCTCTCGGGCAAGCGGGCCAGCTGCGGTATTGCCGTGATGCCCATGCTCCACCATGGCACATACTGCTAATGGCGGATCGCGGTCCATTACACCGGCAACAAACCAGGCGTGATCCCGGTATTTGTACGGGATATCTTCTTCTTCTCCATATCGTTCTTGAATAGTTCGGCTTACGATTTGCGCCGATCCTGTTTTTCCAAGGACATCAAGCCCCTCAATTTGCGCTATCGTACCGGTGCCACTCGGGACTTTTTCCCGCTCAATGCACTGACGTAGTCCCTCTTGCACGATCGCCGCTGTCCGTTCGCTGCATAAGCGATCGCTCTTGCGCGGCGGCCGATCCATATTGATGAAGGGTGTAATTCGATGGCCGCCGTTCATCGCCAATGCCATGAGCTGCGCGTTTTGTAGCGGTGTCGCTTCGACGAAACTCTGGCCGATTGACATCATCGCGATTTCCGCGTCATAAATCTTGTACTGCCAACGTTCGCCACCAGGACCAACGCTCTTGCGCCGCCACTCCAACGAAGCGACGAGACCTGGCCGTTCGCCGATTAGATCGACTCCGGTGGGTACGCCCATTCCCAGTTTGTGGCTCCATTCGTTGATACGTTTGAGGCCTAACTGAAGTCCAACTTCGTAGAAAAAGATGTCGCATGATTGTGCGAGCGCGGCGATCACGTCAACGGAACCATGTCCTCCAAACCGCCAACGCCAACACCGCATATTGTAATCGTATTGGCCCCGGCAAGTATGGCGCGTGTCCGCGGTAATGATGCCCTCTTCCAGCGCGGCAATCGCGATAGCTATTTTGTATACCGATCCCGGGGGATAGGTGTATCGATATGCCCGGTTCTCCATCGGTCGTGTCTTGTCGTTCATCAATTCGATGCGTTCATCGCTGCGGCCGCTGGTGACAAATGCGTTCGGATCGAATCCAGGCGCGCTGGCCATCGCGAGGATTTCACCGGTATCGGCGTTGAGTGCCACGAGCGATCCCACTACGGGATCCGGCATGTCAGCCGTTGCGAGCAGGCGCTCCGCTTCCTGTTGTAGATCCAAGTCAATCGTGACTCGTAAGGGTTTTCCTGGTACGGGGTCTTGACGAACTTCTTCATCCAGTTGGCGGCCGCGTGTATCGATTGCGACAAATGGCGTACCGATGTCATCAGTGCTGAGCTGGGGACGACTATGAAGGCTGGCGTATCGGCTGACGATTACTTTGCCGTCTCTTCCACGGAGGGATTTTTCGTGGAGCAATTCAAGGCCCGTCTTTCCGATCACGTCACCAATCTGGTATTCCGGTTTTAGGCGTTTGAGTTCTTGTTCGTTGATCTCGCCCAAGTACCCCAGCAACTGGCCGGCCGTCTTGCCGTGCAAATAGAGGCGTTGTGGCCGCACCATGACGTGTACGCCGGGCAATGCATAAATCTCTTCGGAGAGCCGGCCGAGTTCCCAACGGGATATGTCGCGTTTAACATAGACTTGGCCGTATGGGAGCAGTTTCTCATCGCTCCGAAAGGTTTTGCCATTGAGTCGATCGCCCTTTCGGATGAGCTGACTGTCGAGATGCGCGTTGATCTCGTTGTGTAATCCTTTTGGATCCAGGTTGAGCAGCGCGGCCAAATGTTTTGCAACGGATTCAGGCTTTTCGCATTCTGCCGGGATAACGATTACATCGCGCGCGGGCCGTGTATCCGCGAGTAGGACATTTGGGTCGCGTGTGTAAATTCTTCCTCGTGGGCCCTTCAATCGTTCCTCGTGCAGCTTTTGCGAGACGGACCGATCGGCGTGGAATTCACCCTCAACAATTTGGATGTACCAGAGCCGACTAATCAGTATGGCGATACCCGCCGCGATGACGCCCATGACCAGGTACAACCGTGGGTTTGGCGTCGGTAGGGTCTGCGGTTTGGGTGATTTTAATTTTGATCTCATGTCAGGCGGTTCGATTTTGCATGGGCGTCAACTCGCTTCGGAAGATTCGATCCAGCGCGAAGAAGATCAGCGGCGTTGCAATGGCGGTGTAAAAAGCGCTGGGAACGATACGCGAAACGATATCGGCGATGTTTGCGAGCTGAGGCTGGGCGATGTAGAGCAAAGCGCTGTGAAGAAATCCGTGGACCAACGCGGCACTCAAAACCAGCCCCGTTTTTACGGCGGGATTTTCCGTGACCAATCGGTTGGCAATGCGCGCGGTTGCGTATGCGACAATGACATGGCACAGCACGTTGTGCCCGATAGAATCTGCATTCGCAACGTCTTGAAACAGGCCGCCGATTACGCCGGTATACATCGCACGTTCTTCGCCGAATGTGATGGCAAAATACACGACGAGCAGCAGAATCAAATCCGGAACGACGTTGGCGATACGTACGACGTCGAGCCACGTAGCCTGAATGAGGGCGGTGGCGATAATGATAATGAGCCAAAGGATGTTACGGCGCATCGTTCAATTCCACTTCATGGGGCGAAACGTTCTTGAAGTGTTCGTTCATCGGGCAATGCGAATGTCAACTCTTGCGCGGGCAATGCAGCCATTGCGTCTGTCTCGGGTAACGCGGCTTTGACCAGCAACAATTCTTCAATGGCGTAGGGATTTGCGTATGGTTGGACGACCGCCGATCGAAGCAAGTCGCCTTGTTTTTGCACCCGCAGCACACGACCGATTGGCAGTTCGCCGGGGAAGATATTGCCGCCCGCGCTGACCACTTCGTCGCCCGGCAATACATCATCCAGTAAAGCGATGTATTCCATCTGGCAGATTTGGTTGATGTCGTTTCCGGTACCTCTCACGACACCCCAAGCGCGTGCCTTTCCCACAAGCGCTTCGATGCCGCAATGGCTGTGATGTAATGAGGCAACGAATGACATCGTCGGCTCGACCTCCGTCACAATGCCGACGATGCCGTCCTTCGTTATCGCGCACATAGAACGCTGGACTCCGTGGAGCGATCCGACGTTTATCGTGAGCATCCCTTTCGAGCGCTGAAGGATTGACGCGGACATTAGCGTTAGTTTCGGATTCGCCTCCGCGAATTGTAGCGAGTCGCGGAGGCGATCGTTTTCCCGTTCCAGCTCGGCCAAGCGGGAGAGCTTCAGTCGAGCCTCATTCAATTCGCCGCTTAACGAATCGGCATCACGTTGGGCGGCGTTATAGTTGACGACGGCGCCGGTGGTGTACTCGACGGCATTTTGTGCAGCGTGCATGGAGACCAAAAAAGGATAGGCTGCTACGGTAACAACGTCGCGAACGGCATCGCCGAGTAGGCTGGCGCGCGTGCCGGAGGCCATGGAAATCAGAGAGAGTGCGACGATCACCCCCAGGGTGATGGAAGGCCGGTACGAACGGACGCCGCGGACTATTGTGCGGGCGCCAAGCATCCGTTAATCCTCGTCGACGTGATAATTGCGCAATCCTTCCAGAAATTTTCCAGTGCCCAATACCACCGCTGTTAGGGGGTCTTCCGCGACGGTGACGTGTAGTCCCGTCTCTTTGGCCAGCAATTGATCCAGTCCGCGCAAGAGCGCACCGCCCCCCGCGACGACCATACCGCGATCGACGATGTCCGCGGATAATTCCGGTGGCGTTCGCTCAAGGGTGACGCGCACGGCGTTGACAATCTGGTTCACGGGTTCGCTTAACGCATCGCGAATCTCTTCGGAAGTAATGGTCAATACTTTCGGGAGGCCCATGACTTGGTCTCGGCCCTTCACCTGCATCTCGAGTTCTTCTTTCAAGGGGAACGCACTGCCGATGGCAATTTTGATTTCTTCCGCAGTACGTTCGCCGACCACCATATTGTACGTACGTTTGAGGTGTTGGATGATCGCTTGGTCGAGTTCGTCGCCAGCGACCTTGACGGAGTTTACATGCACGATTCCGCCCAGTGAAATCACGGCGACTTCGGTGGTGCCGCCGCCGATATCGACGATCATGCAGCCCTGCGGTTCATGTACGGGAAGACCAGCGCCGATAGCCGCGGCCATCGGTTCTTCGATAATGTGTACGCGAGTGGCACCGGCTTCACGTGCGCTTTCGATGACCGCGCGCTTTTCGACGGCGGTGATACCGGAGGGTACGCAAATCGCCACGCGCGGCCACACCAAATGCCGACGATTGTGAACTTTTTGAATGAAGTACTTCAGCATCTGCTCGGTAATATCGAAGTCGGCGATGACGCCGTCTTTCATCGGGCGAATTGCGACGATGTTCCCCGGCGTCCGGCCGATCATGTCTTTGCCTTCATTTCCGACGGCGCGCACTTTGCCGGTATCGATGTTTTTAGCTACGACGGATGGTTCGCTGAGCACGATTCCCTGGCCGCGGACATAAACGAGCGTGTTCGCAGTGCCGAGATCGATGCCCATGTCATGGGAGAACAGGCCGGGAAAGAGGCGCAGAAAAGAACGCAATGAAGGAACCTCATCCGGTTCATTCCAAGGCAGGTAACCGCATGCCCTAAACCTAGGAATGAAACGTACTTAGAAAGAGCCAGAAGGCAACGGGCCAATTGTACCAAATGACATGAGGAAGTTCAATGGTGTGCAACCCATATCCTGGGTCTTTGGCGCTCTCTCGTCGGGCCGTTCTGGGATTCGATCCTCCCCATCCGTGACATGGTTGACCTCACAGCCTGGATGTATGGGGGTAGCGGGTTTGGTCCGATTCCGGTCGGGCTCTATAATGCGGATCCGCCCGATATGTAAAACCAATCGAACGACCTCGCAGGAGTGTTTCATTGAAAATCTACGCACTATCTATTGCCCTGTTGCTTGCGCTACTGCCCGGGTGCATGACCATGGCCGGGGATTCCGACGCGAGGCTCGTCCGCGCAAAAAACAAAGTCGCCCCAGCGCTGGTCCACATTCGGCCCGTCAAAGAAGTTTTTCGTGGTGGGCGCCGACAGGAAGTTTCGGTGCTGGGCAGCGGGTTCATCATTTCGCGGGACGGATACGTGGTTACCAATGAACACGTCGCGGGCGAGAGTAAGTTGGTGCGCGTTGTACTGTTCGACAAAGAGGAAGTGGACGCTGAAGTTGTCGGAACGGACAAATTCACCGATATCGCTGTACTAAAACTCAAGACGCAGCGTACGGACTTACCCGTAGTTGATTTCGAATTGGATAGAAAACTGGAAGCCGGCCAAACCGTACTCGCCCTCGGCAGTCCGCACGGGCTTTCGCGATCAGTATCAAAAGGGATTGTTAGCGTCACGGACCGATACTTGCAAGATTCCGGCACGATGGTGTCGCCGTACAACACGTGGATTCAGACCGACGCGGCCATTAACCCCGGCAATAGCGGCGGTCCGCTGGTCAACCTCAGAGGTAAAGTTGTGGGCGTGAATGCACGTCGGCTCGGAGGCGCAGATAACGTCGGCTTCGCGATACCGGTTGGCATTGCCGAGGAAGTCTGGTCGGACATCATCGAGCACGGCCGCGTAGAACGAAGTTGGATCGGCGTCACGTTGCAAGAAATGGTCAGCGTGACGGATGACGCGGATCGGGAAGGCGTGGTTATTGGTGACGTTGACCCATTGTCACCCGCGTTTGAGGCTGGCGTGCGACCCGGCGACGTGATGTTGTCTATTGATGGCAGTGTAACGAATGCGCGCTTTGAAGAGGATTTACCCTCGGTTCGCAAACGGCTGGCAGACTTTCCGGTCGGAGAAGAACTTACGCTCGGCTTGATGCGCGCCTCGCAGACGGTCTCGATTGAGGTCGTGACGGAAGCGAAAGGCGATATCAAAGGCCGTGAAGTTGAATTGGGGGGCTGGGGCTTCACGGTTACCGAACTCACGCCCGCCATTGTTCGCCGCGCGCAATTGCCGAATCGGCAAGGCGTCTTCGTTTCGGGAACCCGCGTGGGTGGCCTTGCAGCGGTTGCGGGCTTGCGTCAAGGCGACATTATCCTCCGAGTGGACGGCGAGAAAGTAGACACGCTCTCAGCGTTTCAGGAGGTATACCGCGATCGGATTGAATCGAAGAAGCCGATGGTGTTGTTGGATGTAAAGCGTGGCGCGGTGACGTTGTATGTGTTGGTAAAACAAGGCGCGGCCGCACCGGCCCGCTCAGGAGACTAGTCGAACTATGCGAGTTTCGCTTATCCATAGAGGTGCCATTCGATGTAGTGCAGTGGCACTCGTGACTTTCGTTGTTGCCTCGGGCGCATTCGCCATTTCCGATCGGCAAGTGGCCCGCAATTTCGACGCGGTTGAACCCGCCGTCTGCCTGGTTTCGTATTCTTCCGAAGTACGTAATCCGAATTCCGGTGAATCGAGCCGGCGTAATACGCGTGCCCTGGGGCTCGTTGTTTCTGCCAAAGGCCTCGTCATGGTTCATGGTCACATGAAATTGCAAGACTCTGAACCCTTCAATATTCGTGTGGAAATCGGTAAGGGTGATGACACCAAATCCTACGGCGCGAAATTGCTGCAGAAACCGGCGGACGTAAATGTTTGCTTCTTACAAATTGAGAGCAAGGACGCATTAAGCCTTCGACACGTGAAAATGTCCGAACGGAAATTGTCGCTCGGCGACGAAATCATGATCGTGGGCATGCTGGGCGAGAGCTTGGACTACGCGCGCGCGTCAATGCTACGGCGTGTCGGGTCCATTTTGGAGCGGCCTCGCCGCACGTACTGTATCGATGAACGCGTACCCTTTGGTGCTGTTGGCGGCCCGGTTATGAATTCCGCTGGTGAGATTGTGGGTGTAGTGGGCTTCGATCTGACTGCGCAAGAAGGTGGCGACTTGTACGTCCGGAGCGGTCATCCGCTGGTCTATCAGACCAAGCTGCTGAATGACTACATCGCGAACCCGCAATCGGAAAATGAACAAGACGATGCGTGGTTGGGGGTGTTTACGCAGCCGCTGACCGATGATATGGCGGAGTACTGGGGCCTTCCAAAAGAGGGCGGCGTTATTGTCGCGAGCCTGGTGCCTGGATCGCCTGCGATCAGTGCCGGATTTCAACGAGGCGATGTCATCACCGAATTCAATGGTGCGCCTATCCGTGCGCGCCAAAACCAAGAAGTGTTGGGCTTCACCAAACTCGTTCGCGAGACGGGTGTTGGCGAAGAAGTTGAGGTCGATTTTTATCGTGACGGCGAGCCAATGACGATTGGGCTGACGCTTGCGGGCCGCCCGAAATCGGCAAACGATGCTGGCGAATTTGAAAGCGAAACGTTTGGCATTACGGTCCGCGAATTAACGCAGGATGTTCGCATTCTAATGAACCTTTCTGAAGACACCAAAGGCGTGATTGTCCGCCGTGTGAAGCCGGGTAGTTGGGCGTTTCTCGGCGGCATGCGGCCGGGTGTCATTATCATGGACTTTGGCGGGCATCCGGTCACGACGCCGGAAGAGTTTCAAGCGGCGGCGGCGAAAGTCGAAGAGGACAAACAAAAGGAAGTCAGCGTATTTTGTCGCGTCGGCTCACGTACACGATTCTTCCGGTTGGAGCCGCGTTGGGGCAGTGCGACGGAAACTCCATAGTCTAGCGGTCATCGTAATCGGTGCAATTGGTTGCGCTTCGTCTGAAACGGTTCCAAGCTCGGACTTGTTACGCGAGGCGGAACAGCGCTGTCTCGACGCGCAATTCGTCAATGCCGAGCCTTTGCTCCGGGCGTATTTACGGCAAGATCCGGAGAACGCGGTTGCGCACTACTATTTGGGCCGATGTTATCTCTCCGACGATCTCAAGAATTTGACGTTGGCTCGCGGGGAGATCACCGCGGCCCTATCGCTCTTTGCTAATCACGGACAGGCGAGTCCAGGGGCCCGATTTACAGACGAGTATTTCGAACTGATGTGTCTAGCGGATATCGGC
>JAJDAB010000173.1 GCA_029262095.1 Candidatus Hydrogenedentota bacterium | reverse complement strand
GATCGATACTAATCACAGCAGTGGATGATGCACGGATTTTTCCGCCGCGCAATGTTGCGACGCCGGTAACTCGAAAATAGGTTGACTGAATTTTGGCATGTTTCCGAAGTGGCTGAATTCGCTCCGGAGACACTTCCAATTGCTGAACCACGTGGCGCATGTTGCGAAACTGAATGTCGTCTTTCGTGCCCAGTTCGCCATCCGGTCCCGCACGATAAATCGCGATAGCGGCGATGACCTCTTCATCAACATCCGGAATCAGGCGCAGCACTTCTTCAGACGCGGTGTTGAGATTCAATTTTCCATCGCCCCACAGTGTGATAAGGTCGCGAATACCCGGTTCCTCATCGTCGCCAAACCACTCGTCATCGGAAATGCCGTCCAATTGGCGAATCTCTTCGATGCTCTGGAACGGTGTCTCTTCGTCATCGGCGGTTTCACCGCCACGACGGCGGATTATGTCGTTCACCATGGAGAACGTTAGTCCCGGAATCGCCTCCAGCATTTCCTCCGGCGCTGCGTTGATCGCGATTTTGCGTTCTTCATCTTCAATGGTGAAGTAGGCCATGTCTTCGATCATAGGGTCACCGTTTTCGCCAATGACTTTCGGTTCGGGTCGTTCTTTATATTGGAATTGCGGAATAGGAAACTCCACTCGGGCGCGTTCGAGCACACGGACAAGTGCCATTGTATTTACGATATCCGCCGCGCCTTCCTGCACCTGGCCTCGGGCCTCTGCGCGTACACGGGCATAGTCCACGGAGATGGTCGCGGCCCGCCGGTCCAACATAGCCCGTCGCCCGAAACCGACGGCCAGGACGGTCAGAATAACCGTAATCCACAACACGCTCACCAATACAAATCCATTCTCGCGGCGAATCACGAGAGTCCCTCGGAGGATTCTTCCGCATCCTCGAACTTATCCGTCGGGCCCTGAAAAACGGCATAGGTCGTAAAGGTGGTTCGCCGTTTCGGGGCGACTTCATCAGCCAGCGTGAGTGCGATTCGAATGCCTTGAGGGATGCCATCGCCTTCATTGTGTTCGTCGAGTTCGAAAACCTCGGCCGATTCCGGCGCGTCGGAACTTATCGCGTCCTGTTCCTCTTCTTCGCCCACCCACAGGTATGTCAGTTCGAAATCGAGTACGCCGGAGGCTATTTCAAAGATGCGTTTACGACCGCGCTTAACCACGGTGCTGTCGATTTCCGTGTCGTCCTTCGGTCGCAGCGGCATCGGGCTTTCTACGATTCGTTCTTCGCGCACCAGGATTCGGCCGCGAGCACTGGCATCCGGCTTCGTTCTATACCGAACCCAAATGATGCGAGCACCTTCACCCTCATCTGTGTGGAACGGAGGCGCTACCGCGTAAAAAGAAATCTCATTGTCGTCGCCTTCCATAAGGTGACCCGCGCCTTCGAGCATTTGCATCAGTTCCCGGCTCAGGATGGTCATGGAGGTCCGTGCGTCTTGATAGGTCTGCAAATCTTGTTCGCCGTTGCGCCACAGTCGAATTGACGAACTGAAGGCGAAGTAGACGCCCGACATGACAAGCGTCGTAATCAACGTCGCCACCAATAGTTCAGCGAGTGTGAATCCTGCGTTAGGCCGGTGGTTCAAGATCGTCTTCCTCAGGGATATAGAGCGCGCCCGGTGCAATAGTCGTTTCCAATTCCGACGAAAATGACTGGCCCGACCGCGTCCAGTTCACGCGCACTGCAATTTGGCCGAGATACTCGATAGGCGGTTCGAATGCTTCTACGACGCTCAATAGCTGCGGGGGCAATGCGACCGGTAATTCCGGCCTTGCGACATCAACCCGCTTGACTGACCACGAATACGAAAAACGAGGATGGTCCTTCCCGAAACCGCCTTTGCCCGATGTTCCATCTACATGAACCGGCTTCATTTCTAATTCGCCCACGACTTGTTCGAGGAAGAACCGTGCCTGCGTATAGTCCCGCGCGATGGATCGTGTAAGCACGGCTTCAGCAAATCCACGATTGAGCGCGACCACGGCAACGCTAAGCACAACCATTGAGACCAAGGCCTCCATCAATACCCAGCCAGCCGTGGACCTATTCGAATCGTGGTGCGTCACGACGCTTTCACCTCGAACTGGCCAAGCCGACCTTTGGTTCGAATATCGATATCTTTTCCTTCTGCATTCTCGATGGTGATCGTGGCGTAATCGCAAGCGCCGCCCGGATAAAAAGCGACGAAGTGTGCGCGTAGTTTACGGTCATGTCGCGCTTTCGGGCGTTCCATTGAAACGCCAACCGGTAACTTCCGTTTTGCACCGTAGCCGTCACCTACCGGCTTGAAGATTCGCTCACCATCCGCATCAATCGCACCTCGCTCTAGCCAATAGGTTCCTTTCTCGTGACTCATATAGAAGCGATATTCCGTTGACTCGGAGATCGCCGATTCCTGCGCATACTTCATGAGTGCCACGAAATCGCGGCTTGCCCGGTCTCCCCGAATTCGGGTCAGGGTGCCTTGAAAAACAGGGATTACGCCGGCTGTGATAACCGCGATGATCGTCATAACGATAATCATCTCCATCAACGTGTACCCACCGCACGCGGCGCGGCATTTTGACGAGGCCTGCATCCGGAACGCCTACTCGATATCCCACACCGAGATGTCGTCTTCCGTGCCCTCGCGTTTATCTGGGCCGCGCGACATCAAATCGTATTTAGCTTTCTTTCCCGGGAATCGGAAGATGTATGCGTTTCCCCACGGGTCGTTCTTAATCTTCTGGATGTACTCGCGCTTGCCGCCGGATAGGTTATTGAGGGTCTTTGGATATTCGTCGTTGTTTTCGAGGGCATAGGCCTCAACCGCGCGCTGATAGACCGATAAATCGGCCTGGGACCGCACGATGCGCGCTTCAGTGCCTCGGCCTGCCACGCTGAACGCGACTGTCCCCATGAGCACACTCATGATTACCATCACGAGTATAAGTTCAAGCAGTGTAAAACCACTGGTCCTTCGTGCCCGCCTAATTTCCCGTTCTTCGTTTCGCTTGTTGTTCATGGCAACCTCCGTCATACCACGTTGGAACTGAGTGTCAGCATGGGCAGCAACATCGCAATAACCAGAAAGCCGATGATGATGCCCATAATAACAATGAGGATCGGTTCGAATAGGGCGGTCATTGCTTGCACCGCGCGTTCGACTTCGATATCGAATGCGTCCGCCATGCGCTTCGTGACCGCACCCAAGCGGCCGCTTTCTTCGCCAACCGCAAACATGTTCACGACGATTGGCGGAAAATGTTCCGCATCGCGCAGCCCGGTGCTGATGCTTTCGCCTTCGGCGACACGCGCTTGAATCGCAGCGACTTCGCCCGCGACGCATTTATTGCTGAGTACCGTGACCGTGATTCGCATGGCCTGCAATACCGGCACCCCATTGTCGAGTAACGTACCGAGTGTACGCGCGAATTGGGCCATCACATACTTCTGCGATACGCCACCGAGCACCGGGATTTTGAGAGTGAGCGTATCGACATGCAGACGTCCCTCGACGGTTCGCCAATACCGAATGAACATCGAAACGAGGATCGCCACGAGAATGAGTACGGCCCACCAGAATTTACCCATGAATCCGCAAACACTCATGACGACAACCGTGGGCCAGGGCAACGTTGCACTGAAGTCTTCGAATACGGCGATGAACTTGGGAAACACAAATGACACGAGAATAAAGACCGCTGCTGTGCCCATAATCATGAGAAATGCGGGATAGATCATCGCAGAGATGGCCTTGCCCCGAAGGTGCTCTTCCTGTTCGCCGAAATCAACGATGCGCCATAAGACTTCGTCGAGCATGCCGCCCGACTCGCCCGCTCGAATCATGCTGCATTGCATTTGTGAGAACAATTTGGGGTGTTGCTCCAGCGCTTCAGTGAATGTCGTCCCTTTTTGAACGTCGTCACGAATCTGTTCGATGACAGCGACGAACTTCGGATTTGGGTTTTGTTCCGCGAGCGTGCTGAGGGCGCGCGTCAGCGTCATGCCCGATTCGAAAAGGTTGGCGAGTTGGCGGAAGAATGTATTGCGATCTTTCAGGCCGATCCGCGCGAACCGCATCCGCGCGGATTCACGGCGGGCTTCACCCGAAAATTCTTCGACGGTGATCGGAAAGTAGCCCATGTCGCGCAACCGGGCGACGGCGGCGCGCTGGGTTTCGGCTTCCAAAACGCCACTGGCATTTTCGCCGGGCGCTTTTTTTACCTCATACCGAAACTGAGGCATGGCCGGCTTCCGCCACGTCCAACATGTCCGACTCGGCGGTCACGCGGAGCACTTCTTCCAACGTTGTGTCGCCTTTGCATACGCGATTCCAACCGGATTCGCGTAACGTTCGCATCCCCATATCGCAGGCGCGTCGCTTTACTTCGGACGATGTCGCCCGTTCAACGGTCATGTGCTTGATGATTGGCGCAAATGGGAGAATCTCGTAGATCGCTATCCGTCCACGAAATCCGGTATTCCGGCATTGCTCACATCCAACGGCGCGGCGAAATGTGGGATTCTCGACCAACGACGGGTCGACCTGTAGTTCCGCAAAGGCCGCGGCCTCGGGCTCATACTCTTCCGCGCAGTTGTCGCAAATCCGGCGAACAAGACGTTGCGCGATCGACGCGATCATCGTACTGGCAATTAGAAAAGGTTCGACGCCCATGTCGATCAAACGCGTGATCGCGCCAGCGGCGTCATTGGTGTGCAAGGTACTAAACACTAAATGGCCCGTGAGACTGGACCGAATGGCCATTTCGGCGGTTTCATAGTCACGAATTTCACCGACCAACATGATGTCCGGATCGTGCCGTAACATCGAACGCAGTGCCGCTGTGAAATCGAATCCAATTTGGGGCATCGTCTGCATTTGCGTGATGCCTTTGAGCTGGTATTCGATCGGGTCTTCAATCGTAATGATCTTGTGTTCTAGTTTGTTGAGCTTACTGAGCGCGGCGTACAAGGTGGTGGTCTTTCCACTACCCGTCGGACCTGTGACCAGGACCATGCCGTGAGGTTTCCGAATAAAGTCATTGAATTGCGTGAGATCATCGCTCTGAAAGCCGAGCTGTTCGAGCGTCATGAACATGGACGCGCGGTTTAGGATTCGGAGGTTGACGGTTTCTCCATAAGGCGTGGGGAGAATCGACACGCGGAGATCGAACTCGTCCTCCCCCACTTTGGCGCGAATTTTGCCGTCCTGTGGTAGCCGTTTTTCGGCGATGTTCATATTTGCCATGATCTTGATGCGTGAAACGATAGCGGGTTGAAAACCCCGTATGGACGGTGGCGTCGGTACACCGTGCAGTACGCCGTCGATGCGGTACCGCACTCGCAATTGGTCTTCGAATGGTTCCATATGTACGTCCGTGGCGGACGTCTTAATCGCTTCGGCCAGAAGTTCATTCACGAACTTGATGATGGAAGCGTCGATCTTCTCGTCGCCGAGATCGGATGCCGCCAAGCCGCCATCCAAACTGAACACGCGGCCGGACCCCTCGGAGTCACTGATGATGCGCTCAACCGTGTCGGCCCCTACGCCGTACATGGCTTTAACCGCGCGCTCGATTTCATCGGGTGTCGATACGGCGGGCTCGATACGACGCTTCAACGCAAGCCGAATGTCGTCCAAGAGGGGTTGGTTGAGGGGATTGGAGACCGCAATCACTAGTGTGCCGTTTCGCTCTTGCAGCGGCACGATGCCGTAGTGAGTGGCGAATCGCGCCGGTACCGCATCGACGAGTTCCGGCGGAACCTCCATTTTCGATGGGACGACGAATTGCATTTCACAGAATTTTGCGAGTGCCGTGTAGAGGGGCAGGCTTTCAACGTGGCCGCCCTGGACAAGTGCTTCGAGCAACGAGACGTCGCCCGATTCGGTTGATTCGCGCACCCGTGACAACGAGGCTTCATTCACCAAGCCTTCGCGCAGGAGATGCTTTTCAAATGCTCTTTCGCCAGCCATACGTCTGTAGTTTTCGTCGTTTAATCCGGAAGCAGAATTCCCGTAAACCCTATACAGTACAAGATGTTACCATAGGCTCAGCGCTTGGACAACGCCGGACTTTAGCGCGACTCCAGGCGAGCAATTGCGGTCGCAGCCGCGGCTTCATAGCCCGATTGCTTCCCGGCCAGCCGGTAAGCTTCCATAGCACGTACCGGATCCCCCACTTCACGTTCATATGTTTGTCCCGCTTCGAAACTTGCACGAGCAGCGACCACCGGGTTTGAGCACCGGTTTCGAACCCGTTCCAGCGCCGCGACACGCGCTTCCGCATTGGTCAATCCATCGGATTCATTTGCGATTTCGGCCATCGACCAAAGGACGCGACCGGCCAGGAGACCATACGGGTCCGACGCAGTGCGGGCCGCGACACGCTCAAGCCGTTCGAAGCGGTCATCGGCTTCCCGCAATGCGGCATCGTATGCCATTAATGATTCGAATCCGTCGACACTACACTCGTCGAGAAGATCGACTCGTTCCGCAACACGAAACCGCGCCGATTCGTCTAGGGCCAATACGAATTCGGCATGCTTCGTTTGGACTTCGGAATACGCTTCTTGTGCGGTTGGGTAGAGATTCTCCTCGAACGCGAGATCGGCGAACATAAGTCGCGCACTGGCTGCGTCCGGATCATCGGGTTGTGCGCGAAGCGCAGTCTCCAACATGCGCAACGCATCACCCGATTGATGCTCAGCGATAAGCGCATCAGACTGTTGCATCGCCTGTTGCATCAAGGACGCGGCAGGCGCGTAGACCGGTTGTGGAATCGACCCAGGGATCTGCCAGAGTGCAAAGCCGACAATGGCGATCGCGCCGAGGCTCGTGGCGGCCGCGAAGCTATTGCGACGGCTCCACAGCGGCCTGGGCGAGGGCGCGGTGTCTTCAGCCGCAATCGCAAGACGCAGATCAGGCAACAAATCCGGGGTGGATATAACCGAATATCGAGGGGATTGCTCTACCAACGTTTCAAGACGACCGGCCAACCCTTCTAGCGATGGATCCGAAGCCATCGCTTTGTCCATCTGTCTGCGTTCGCGCGACGAGAGTGGCTCGTACAGGGACTTCGCAATCAGTCCTTCAATATATTGTTTTCGGTACCACATAGACTCTTCCAACTTCGACCGCCGATCGTTTCGAGGACAACTCGACTACGATGGGTTGGTCTGTACGTCATCCCAAAGTTCTTTCAATTCCGTCTGTAACTTTCGCAATGCGCGGAACAAATGCACTTTCACGCTCCCCACACTGCACTCCATCGCAACAGCAATTTCGTTCAACTTCATACCTTCGTAATGCCGCATTGCAAACACCGCGCGTTGCGAAGGCGATAACACTACAAGCGCCGCGTCTACACGGTCTGCGATTTCTGCGGCTTGCGAACGCGCTGCCGGACTTTCGACTGCTGGCGTGGGTTGCTCGATTCGTGGTCCGGGATCACGCTCCGTCGCGAACAACGTTCGCGGTCGCCGCTTTTCCCGTCGTAGGTGATCGATCGACGCGTTTGCAGTCAAACGCATCAACCAAGGCACGAATCCAACTCCGGGGCGCCATTGATGAATCCGGCGGTAAGCGCGCATCAGGGATTCTTGCGCCACGTCACGCGCGTCCTCCCGATTTGTTGTAATGCGATAGGCCACCGCAAATACGCGCTGCTGATGGCGGCGCACCAGTTCGTCATATGCGAGCAAGTCACCTCCCTGGAGCGCAATAGCCAACTCGTCATCGCTACGCGATGGATTATCCATCCCACGCTCCAGACCTATATTCAACAACGCATAGCAATGGGAAAAGGTTAACGATAGACCGGAATATTTTGGAGGCAGTGTCTCGCATCGATTCTGTCTTTGCACTCTAAGGTATTTGGTCTATTCGGGTTACGCAAGAAACCAGTAATCGATCGCTTCACGGTACCCACGCGCGCCGAACCAGGATCGCAATTCTTCCCGAGCGCCCGGCGCCCCAACGGCAATGGCCACGACGACCTCCCCTGGCGGCGGCAGAACGGTTGGCGGGACGATGGCGTATCCATGAATAGTCTTCCCCATTTTACGAGGGTTGACGTCCACGACGCATACTGGGCGAAGGTCGTCCCATTCTCGCAACCACGACTTTCCGACTTCGCCTGCGCCCCATTGCCAAAACGGCACGCCCTGCTTGTGCAGTATACCCTCGAGGTGATCGCGCTTGAGTGAGCGAAATTGCTCCGGACCATACCGGTCATCGTTCAAGCACAAGCGCCCAGGACCGTTGCGCCATTGTAAGAGTTTTTCCGGCACCTTTCTAAATTGGACGCCAGCGGCATGGGCGCGCAACACAAAATCGTAGTCCTCAGGGCCGCCATTATCCGCGTAGCCGATTTGTTCGAAACATTCACGAGAGGCCATAAAGGTGGGATGTGCAATCGGGCATTCGATGAATCGTTCGCGAGCCATATCCTCGTGCGACAGCAAATTGTTAATCCACTCTTCGTATCGTAGCCGCCCGGATTGAATGTTGTCCCCAATGGTTTCGACCTGCGTTCCGCAGAGCGTGAACGACGTCTCTGATTCCAACAAAGCAAGTTGCTTCTTCAAGCGACTCGGCATACAGACATCATCGGCGTCCATTCGGGCGAAGTATTCGCCGTGCGCTTCAGTGCAACCCCGTTGCAACGCTGCGACGATTCCCTGATGCGCCATCCCCACAAGCCGAATCCGCGGCACTCGATCGGCCCACGTTTGGAGAATATCGGGCGTTTCGTCCCGCGATCCGTCGTCAATCGCGACAAGCTCCCAATCGGAGTGGGTCTGCCGGACGATCGAGTCGATGGCCTCATCTAAGGTGGCAGCCGCGTTCCAACAAGGCATTATGATTGATACTTTGGACATATATGCGGGTTTCGCAATCAACAAATTTTTGGAAAGAAGGACGAATCGCGCGGAATAAGCTGGATAAGTGTGGTCGATATCTCACCAAGAATTAACTACTCCACTCTTAATAGGGGTCCTTATGGGGTTAGAGGGGTATGTGGGAAAATGGATCGCTCAAATCGCCGTAGAGTGAGAAGAGATTCTAGTCCACCTGGATGAAATTTACGGCAAGATGAAGCGCGACAGGATACGACTTCGAAACACTAACGCTTCTCGATCTGCGTGAAGTCGGCTGCAGCGGTTACAGCGGCGAAAATGTCACGTAAGAGGGCGTGGCGGTTTCTACGCACCGCGTCGTCTTTGTCGTTGACCATGACGTTCTCGAAATAGCTGGCAATCGTCGGGATCCAGTTTAACGTCTCAGCGAGTGCGTCAGGGAACGATTGGTTGGTGGCGTGATCGCGCACTGCTTTCGCAGGTGCACCGGCGAGTTCAAACAGCGATCGTTCATTGTCCTCGAGCAACGACTCAGCAATCGTATCCGCAGGTTCCTTTACGATCTTCTGCATGCGCTTCGCCTGTTCAGCCAGGTCTTGCACTTGATTTTCATTGAGCGATGCCAATGCATCCAGGCATTTTCGCGCACGAACCGGACGGGCGTTATGGACTGCCAATACAGCGTCGACGTAGTCGTAAGCGTATCCTTCATCCCGCAGCATGACGGCTTGCCGCTCCCTGATGAATGCCAATATGTTCTGCAAGGCCGCCTCAGCATCGTCAATTGTGTCGCCGTATCCTGCAACGGCGGCTCGCAAGCACGCCTCAAGATCGATATCCAGATTTGCCTCGCGGATGAGCGTGATCAAGGCCAACGCATTGCGGCGGAGTCCGAAAGGGTCGCTACTGCCTTTCACTTTGGTGCCGATGCCGAAGTAACCGGACAATGTGTCGAGGCGATCAAGGATGCCAGCAGCGAATCCAAGCGACGAATTCGGTAAGGCATCGCCCGCTTTGCGAGGCAGTCGGTGTTCGAAGATCGCGTTGGCGATTGGTTGCGCAATGCCTTCTCGCTCAGCGTATAGCTTGCCCACCAGCCCTTCGAGCGAATCGAATTCGACGACCATCTGAGTGCAAAGATCGGCCTTCATGAGTGTCAGGACGGCGATAATATCTTCGCGTTCAACAGGCGGCAATTGCCCTTGCACCTCACCGAATAGTGCGATCAACCGGTTGACTTTATCCGCGATCGAACCGAGCTTTTGGTGAAACATCAAGCGG
>JAJDAB010000172.1 GCA_029262095.1 Candidatus Hydrogenedentota bacterium | reverse complement strand
AATCCATGCCCACGCTTCCGATTGAGTTTCGGATACACATCCGACTTAACGGATAGCGTCGATAGCGCGCCCTGAACTTGCTTCAATGTTTCAGCCTGCATTGGCCAACATTCGATGCACGCCGTGTCCCTAAAATCTCCGTTCGATATAAGCGCAACCTGTTTGATCGGTGGCATGAAAACTCTCCTACTACATGTTTCTTCACAAAGTGGAAACGCTCATCGTATGCGACAAGGCGCGACGATTACTAGTCCGCAGACTTGTCCGCCGTAGCGCAGACTTGTACAATAAAGGGTCCATGGCCAGCCTGCTGCAAATTCGAGAAATCTCGACGCTGTCGTTCAACGAACGCGTATTGCAAGAGGCCGAAGATCGCCGTAATCCGCCGATGGAACGCCTTCGATTTCTAGGAATTTTCTCCTCCAATATGGACGAGTTCTTCAAGGTCCGCGTCGCGAGCATCCAGCGGCGTCAGGAAATGGGCAAGAAGGGCATGATGGAAATCCTTGAAGGCGTCGGCCACAAGTCGCGCGAACTCGACGAACGGTTTCAGGCCGCCTACGCCGACATTCTCACGGCCCTGGCGCTTGAAGGCATCAAAATCGTCAACGAAAAAGACGTCGCCCACCAGCCGCGAGCCGTGGGCGATTGGCTCGAAGATTATTTCAAGCAAAACGTGCTGCCGCTCCTCGTACCCATCATCCTCAACAAGCGCCAATCGTTTCCCCAGTTAAAAGACGGCGCGTTGTACTTCGGGGTGAAAATGTGGGGCGAGAAACTTCGGTATGCCATCCTGGAGATTCCCGCCGAGTTACCACGATTCGTCGAATTGCCCAACGGCAATATGATGTATCTCGACGATGTCATCCGCTATTCCCTCAACGACGTATTCTATATTTTTGAATACGAACGTATCGGCGCATACGAATTCAAAATTTCCCGCGATGCCGAACTCGACATTGACAACGACTTTTCCGAGGGGTACGTGCGTAAGATGGAACGCGTCCTTCGCCAACGTGAAGGCGGCAGGCCAACCCGATTCGTTTACGACGCTTCCATTCCCCCGGGTATGCGTGAATTGCTCCTTCGCGCGCTTCATCTGGACAAAGACGACACCCTGATCGGCGGCGGCCGCTACCACAATATGAAAGACCTGATGACTTTCCCGAGTCACCGGCCAGACCTTTCGTTCGAGAAAAAGGAACCGGCGCGTCATCCCGTGTTGGATCGCGAACGCATGCCGATTATGGACATCATCGAGAACCAGGATATTCTCGTGACGTACCCATACCAATCATTCGATCACGTGATCCGTTTGTTGCGCGAAGCGGCAATCGATCCCAAAGTGACCGAGATCCGCATGACCTTGTACCGTTCCGCGGGCCGCTCGCAAGTCGTCAATACCCTCGTGAACGCCGCGAAAAACGGGAAGAAAGTAACGGTCTCCATCGAATTGCAAGCGCGGTTCGATGAGGAAAACAATATCTCCATTTCGCAGCGGCTATCTGAAGTTGGCGCCCATGTTACGTATGGTGTCCCGCCCATGAAGGTTCACAGCAAGCTGTTGATGATTAAGCGGCGCAATAAGATAATTGTCGGTCTCTCTACGGGAAATTTTCACGAGGGCACCGGGAAACTTTACGTTGACAGCATTCTACTGACCGCCGACAAACGCATTTCCGCCGATGTCGAAAAAGTTTTCACGTATCTCGAACAAGCGGCAAAGACACGGACGCTTGCCCAACCCACGTTCAAGCAATTGCTCGTGTCTCCGTTCAACACACGCAAGACATTCACAAAATTGCTAAACCGCGAAAAAGAGAAAGGCGCCGAAGGTTACGTTTTCCTTAAAACTAACCATTTGACGGACGAAGGAATGATCAAGCGTATCCGCGCCGCAGCGGATGCTGGGGTCAAGATGGATTTGATTGTGCGTACGACGTACGCGATGCTGCCGCATGAGAATATTCGCGCCATTTCTATTCTCGACCGGTATCTCGAACATCAGCGAATTTATATTTTCGGACGCGGCGATGAATTGCGGATGTACCTCAGCTCAGCCGACTTAATGGAACGCAACCTGGACTGGCGTGTCGAAGTCGCCTTCCCCATTTACGACCCGTCTCTGCAGCAGATCATCCTGGACACCATGGCGATGCAGGTCGCGGACACTTTCAAAGCGCGCATTCTCGATGAGCAGCAAAGTAACCAGTACGTCGGCGAGAGTGCTAATGGTCACCGCACACAGGAAGATACGCACCGCTATTTCCGTGATCTCTATGCGATCCCGGACAATGGTCACGCCTTGATGCGACCGTTGGCGACCGAAGCCCCTGAAGCAACTTCGCAGGATATCGAGCCCATCGCTCAGTGAGCAACGTTCGCTAAGCGTTCAACATCGATTGAACGCCGGCGCAGGGCTTGTCTTTCACCTGCGATTTGCATGGCCGAAACGCGATTCGAATGCGCAACCGCTTCGCTTTCAACTCGACAATCTTGCGGTCAATTTCGTCGAGTTTTTTGCGCACACGCGGAGCCACATCAATACACGTCGCCGATTCAACGGGACCAGCATCAAGGAAAGAACGAATTTCACGTAGTGTGAATCCCAATTCTTTCAGATTTCGAATCATGCGCACGCGCGCTGCATCGTCGTCGCGATAGATACGGTACCCGTTGTCCCGGCGACCCGGGGAGAGTATAAGTCCTACCTTCTCGTAGTATCGAACGGTGTCCCTTGATACGCCAGCAGCATTTGCCAATTCTCCAATGAGCATGGCGAATTCCTCTCATCCAAATAATGCTGTCGAACCTTGCCGAAATCCACAGCCTGTGTTGTCATACTAACAGGAACCGCAAACAGGGCGCGACCATTCCTGAAATCCGCACTCCAAACGGGATAAGAATCCGTGCATAGAGACGACCTAGTTTTACTGCAGCGTTGGCAATTCCAAGGAGATGCTGAAGCCTTCGATCTGCTCGTAACCCGGCACGCTGGCATGGTATACGCTGCATGCAAACGAATTCTACGCAATACAAGTGATGCTGAAGACGTGACGCAAGAATGTTTTTTGAAACTTGCACAATCGAGCGACCGCGTCAATTCCTCTGTTGGAGGTTGGTTGCACCGCATCGCAACACGTCAATCCCTCAATCGTCTCAGGCAAGATAACCGCAGAGTATTGCGCGAGCGCACCTTCGCCGTGCAAAACACTGGAGTTGAGGCAACCGCGTGGAACGATATTTATGCATACATTGATGAAGCGCTGGAACAATTGCCTGAGCCGACACGCGATCTGGTCATAGCACATTTTCTGAACCGCCAAACGCACGACGCAATCGCGACGGAACGCGGCATTCCCCGTAGAACGGTTTCATACCGCATCGAAGGCGGTGTAGCACGTATTCGCAAGTATCTGAAGTCTCAGGGTGTGCGCGTTGGCGCCATGGCATTGACCGGCGCTCTAACGACACGTAGCGCCGAAGCTGCGCCACCCGCACTTACCGCGGCATTGGGACGAGTGGCCATCTCTGGCGTAGCCTCTCCAACTGCCCCCAACAATACTATTGGAGGTTTATTGCTCATGAACGCTAAACTGATCGGTGCTGGAACGAGTGTGGCCGCGATTGTATCAATCGGCATATACGCCTTCTGGCCACAAGACGTCAAACAAGAACCACCGCCTACCGATAGTGCAAATCGGGTCATTGCCGAACCTGATTCAACGGTTGCCGAAATTGAAGCAGGCACACCTACCACCCTTGTGAACAACGCGATTGCGTTTACCGACAGCCCCGAGGCCGAAATGGCCCCAACCGCAACGCAAAATCCGGGCTGGATTGTGAATCCAAATGATGCGATCTCGATCTCGGGGTACGTCCTCGACGAAAACGGTGCTGCGATAGGCAACGCGCAGGTGGAAACCACGGCGATTGGCCTAAGCAATATTCAAGACCTCGTCGGCAACTTTAACGATCTACTTATTGCCCGAACGAGCGATAAGCATCGCCATCTCGTCAGTTCCGATGACGATGGAAGTTTTCGAGTCGATGATATTCGTTACGCCGGATTAATCATGCTCTCCGCTAGCCGGGCGGGGTACACTGTTGGTGACCAAGGCCCGCTTGAGATTCTGCGCCTCGATCCGGGTATGGATAAGCAGGGTGTATTAATCACTATGAACCAAGGTGGTTGGACACTGGAAGGCCAAGTCGTGGAAGATACCTCCGGAAGGCCGATAGCGGATGCCCACGTTATCACCTTAAACTCGTGGCAGCCTTCGGCGCATACGGATCGCAATGGATTATTCTCGATGAGTTTCGCCAGCGCAAAATTGATGCCTCTGCAGGTGGTTTCCGATACCTTGGGTAGAGCGACCTTTTCGGATGTCTTCACGGGTGCTACGGAACGCGTCACTCTTCGAATGCCAGCCACGGCAAGCGTGGCTGGCTTGATTACGGAACACGATTCGCCCACGACGAATGTAAAAGTTGTACTCGAAGGGAACTGGGCAATCCCGGAACATACAACGGCAAACGTCACGCGGGGCCGCGCGGAAGGGCAAGGGTTCGGTTATCAAGCGGCTGTAAATCAACAAGGCGGATATCGAATAACCGGTGTCGACCCCGGGCAGGAATACACAATCGTTTTACTGGATTCGGAAAACATGCCGATCTCGCCTCGCGAAACACTTGAATTGTTGCCGGGTTCCGAAACGATTTGGAACCATGATCTACGAAACGTTGTGACCATCCACGGAAAAGTATTGGGATCGGAAACGGGTAAACCGCTCAGAGACGTTTATGTTAACGCGCAAAGAGATAGTCTGCCTATGGCCGATGTTGAAACTCAAGTCGATTCCGATGGTTCCTACCGATTACGACTGCCGTCGGGTGAGGGCCGCTACCGCATATACCCGAAATACCTTCATTCTGATGACGCGACGATGGCCGCCACCTACGGTAAAGAAGTGCATTTGGAATCGGGTGATTCGACGCAACTCAATCTATCGCTTCTGGATCCTTGGACCATCACAGCCCGTATCGTCGACTCAGAAGGCAGACCCATTCAGACCGACGCCATTGTCGTAAACGTTCCTAATCGGGGCACCCAAGTATTGCGCGCATCAGACCGTGACGGCTTGGTTCGCTGGGCGGGCGTAGCCCCGGGAACAGAAACTTGGATGGCTGTAACGGCGATGGGGTATACAGGTACGCTCGCCTCGGTGGCCGAATATAAGGGAATGCCGGGAAGCGTATACCATGCAGGCGATCTTGTGTTGTATGAGACTTCCGCAGGAATAGAAGGCGTTGTATCGAATGCGGCAGGAGAACTGCTGGCCGATACTACTCTGAAAATCACTGCTCACTTCGGCCCGGACGAATCAATGCTATTCTTGTCCGCGCGCACAAACGGCCAAGGCCAATTTGCCGTAATGAACGGCGTTCCTGTCACGGCGACGTATTTCTCAATACAGACTACGAACACCGAGGGAAAATTGATCGGAGAAACTGAGTATTTTTCAATCGCAGACGACACCCTAACTCACATCGGCCAAATAGCATTGCGATGAATGGAGAGAAACCGTACGATAGTGTTCCAAGTTATCTATAGCATCACTCCAAGCGAGAGTAGCGGGACGTTCTACTCCAGACTTAGCGAGTCTGCGACGCTGGACCAGGAAATATACTTGAAGTTTTGATTCCCTTGGTCGTCCACATCGTCTTGTACGACGAGCAACCCCTTCTCCAACACATTTTCAATCATCGGAATGAGATCATTGAAGAGACGTTTCGCTAATTTCAGGAACTGCCGCAACGTCTGTCGCTTTCCTGAATTGGAATATCTAGTTGGGCGATACGTTAGACGACGCGATCAGTTCGCTTTCGTCAACGCGATAGAAACGAAGCGCTACCATGCTCGCGAACATGGTAGCGGCGGGAACAACGCTGAATGCCATACGAATTCCGAACACGGCGGACTCGGGCTGCGATACGGCCTCCCCTGCGCTTTCGAGGTAACCGACCACGCCAAGTAGCGTTGCCATTACGAACCCTCCCATTGCGACGCCAAGTTTGTCGCCAGCGGTCCACACACCGGTGAAGATTCCTTCGCGCCGGTGGCCGGAACGTTGGGCATCGAGTTGAAGGGTGTCGGTCAGCATGGAATACGGAATCACCTGCGTGCCGCCGTAACATATTCCAATCAGCCCGACTTGTACGCACACAAGCGGGAGCGGATATCCTCGTCCCGCAACGCTGGTCGTCAAGCAGAAGGCGGTGAAGCCCAGGATTGCGACGTAGTACGCGCGAAGTTTGCCAAATCTTCCACAGAGATGTGCCCACATCGGCATGGACACGATTGCGGCTCCAATGAACGAGACCAACAATAACGTCACGTACAACTCAGTTTGGTCGCCGGCCTGGAGAATGTGCTCGGCGTAAAATGGTGCAGCGGCCGTAATGATACCCACCGCGGTAAGTTGAAGAATCAATGCGATCAACAACGCAACGAATGGCGTGTTGGCCGCAGCGGCCCCAAACTGCTCGCGGAGACTGAACGGGTGGTCGGTGCGTGTCGTGAATCGGGCGCGACGCGTACCAAATACCGTTAGCAGCATTGCAGACGCACAGAATAGCCCGACGACCCATGACATGGTCGCATATCCTTCGCGACCGCCTCCCGCTTGCGCGACAATGAGCGGTGCCCCGCCGGACCCTAACAAAATGCCCAGCGTCATAAACACCATGCGCCAGGTCATTATTTTCGTACGTTCGTGCGAATCGGTACTCATTTCAGCGGGCATGGCGATATACGGTACAGCGAAAATCGTAAACGCTGTTGCGCTCAATGCGAATACGACGGTCACGTAGAGAAACGTCGAACGGGTCGTCTCGAATTCAGGCACGTTGAACAGGAAAACAAACGTGACCGACATTAGAATTGCGCCCACAAACATATAGGGACGTCGCCGGCCCCACCGCGTATGGGTGCGATCGGAAATAACCCCCATGAGTGGGTCGGTGATGACATCCCAAAACTTGGGGATAAACATCGCCCAAGCCGCCAAACCGGCAGCAATTCCAAGTGTGTCGGTCATGAAGTACAGGAGCAGGACGCTCGGCACGGAGCTGAAAATTCCGGTGCCCAGCGACCCCACGCCGAAACCCGCCATGACCGTTGTGGGTACGCGCCCCTGACCAGTATCGTTTTCTTGTCCGCTCAACGCGCCGATATCCTCCCCCTATTGAGCAGCTTACCGCATACCCGTCGACCGACGCGAAAGAATCCATTGCTAAACGTCGGCGGCATTACTGTGCCATCTGAACCGAGGTCACACGTGAAATCACCGGGAGTTCGATGAGCTTACTGTTTCGCATGTTCGAATGCGGGATGCTATCCGGCCTGAAACCCCGTACAATCACCGGATGGAAGGCTGGATTCGTATCGGGGACGTGCAGGTGGACATTGAGCGGCTCCGCGCGCTCGCACACACCTGCGATCCCATGAAGTGTAGATACACGAAGTGTTGTTGCCGCAGCTACGAGGTGACGGTCGACAAACTGGAAATCGACCGCGTCGCGGGCACCGTGCCCGATGCGGCTAAGCTCGCGCCCACACTCATTGAAGACGGCGAACTCATCGATCCAATCGATGAAACGGAGGGCGGCTATTGCCTGAACACAGACGAAGAAGGCGAGTGCGTATTCGCCTACCGAACGGAAGACGGTGCGATACGTTGCTCGATGCATAGCCTGGCACTGCAATGGAATCTTCCGCCGGAAGACGTTAAACCGAAGTCCTGTACATTGTGGCCGCTCGCCATTCATGGGAAAAATCCCGCGCAACTCTCCGTTCAAGATGACGCGTACGATTTTCCGTGCAACACGCCAATAGAGAAATGCACACCGCGACTGCACCGTGGGGTGGCGGAAATTGTCGAGGCGATATTTGGGCGTCCGTTCTTGGATGAACTGCAGGCCGCCTTACCTCAGACGCCCGAGTAAATTATCGGCCAGAGGCCTTCGCAATTGCCTTCTGGTTGATGTCGTAGTGAGACGCATTCCAAACCGCTTTGCCGTTCTCAACGAGTATCAACTGGGGCGAGGCGTGCACAACCCCTGTACGATCGCTGATCGCATTGGAAATCGGACGGGATTCGATCACCTTCACCAGGTACACGGTCGGTGATTCATCGTCCTCGCCGCTTTCGATATATCCCGAAACTTCACGGTATGCTGCGGATGAAATTGGGCAAGTCGTACTATGCTTGAATATAAATACAGGGCCTTCACTAGATGCGTTCATCACTTCATCCAAGCCCGATTTGTCAATAATTTCTTCCATCTAATGCACTCCTGAAACCTTAGAGCCAGCCCAACTAGTCAATTCTTAGCAGGATATGACGCGATCCATATGAAGTATACACCTGCGCGCTTGCGTCGTTCTCTTCGGAGCTTATGCAGTCGCCCGCCTACTAAACGTTCTATATCGAGACAATCAAAATTGATAAATATTTCTGCAACAATCGCAATGTGATCGGAGGCCGAATTCCACCAACGTTGCGATCTGTATCGTAATCGCTCGAGTGAGTAATCTGGAATTTATCAAAAAGCGCGATCCATC
>JAJDAB010000171.1 GCA_029262095.1 Candidatus Hydrogenedentota bacterium | reverse complement strand
GCCCGCAGGCTCATGATGAAACGAAGTCCGCCATCCGGCGCATCCTTCTGGTCGGGATGCGGCACGATGGAGGGATTGAATATGGCCGCAGATTCAAGCGCGTACTCTCCAGAGAATAGGGCTCCAAGAAAGAGCCGTCGTGCAGCAGTTAATGGGCGTTGGGTAAATATCTGCGATTGTATTTGCTCATAGTGTTTAAGCAGCAAAGAGTTGATATCAAAATGCCGCGATTCGAATTCTGCGCGCACAGACTTCAACTCCCGCTCAACCTCTCGCTCCGACAGCGCAAGGGCGCGTCCGATAATCGTGGCGATGCGATGCGCGCTGTCAGGAATAAACGGCCGGATGATAACCCGTGCGCTCTGAGGTAGAAGCGTTATAGCGTGGCGGCGGAGCCGGATGGCCGTCATAGCGCTGAGCTCAGCGGATGTTCCGCGTAATTCATTTCGGCCAGCGCAAGATGGAATGCCAAGGATGACTCCGCTCCTTCATTACCGTTGACGCTGTCGCTGTGCAACCCGTCGTGACAACCGCCGGTACTGGCGTCATACAAGGGAAGACCAAGATCGTTTCGGCCCAAAAACCACTCAAACGCGCGTCTCGCTTCGAGCGTCCATTCCGCATCGCCCGTCACACGCTGTGCCTCAAGACACGCGGAAACCATCGCCTGCGCTTCCAGGGGCTGCTGATCGAAATCGGCTCGCGCGCCATCCCGTACGTAAAAACCATCGCTTCCTATGGGTCGAAAATGACCAGCCTGCGTTTTTTGAATAGACGTCAGCCATCTAAGGGACTTGAGCCCGATCGCCAGCGCTTCGGGGAACGGCGTACTACGTCCGCTAATGATCAAGGCCTGGCAAAGGCGCGCATTGTCATACGCGACGATCGGTTCGAACCATGGCCAATCTGCGTCAGCGCAGGCGTTCCACAACGTCAGAAGCTTTGAGGCCAGCGTCGTGCGTGCGCCGCTCGCACTCGCGCTGTCAGGGAACACTTGCAGGTATTCGTGAATCCCCAACAACGTGAAGGCCCAGGCTCGTGGCGACGTAAACCCTTCAACGACCGGCAATCCCTTGTCAAAGAGAATTGCAGACAACTTTCGTTGCCCTTTATCGCGAGATCGCGCCGCTCCTGTACCCAACGCCCAGAGCGCTCTGCCATGACTGTCCTCGCTGCCGGCATCTTCCAGCCAAAGCCTTCCATGACTCATGAAGTTGCGAAACCGGCCTGTGTCCGGATGTAACGCCGCAGCAAGAAAAGCGAGATACGTGGAAGTCAATCCGCCGAGATCTTCGCCTGGAGGTTTACCTCCTAACTCTTCCAAGAGATTGCACAGTAGGAATGCACGCGCGTTGTCATCGATACAATAGCCATGATGATAATCTGGGACTGTAAATATAGCGTGCTGAAAAATGCCTGTTGAATCCGTCATACGTTCGATATGGTCCAGCCGTAACAACGGCAAATCATAGGGGCGGCTGTCAAGCGTCCATCCCGCAAACGCCCGTCGTGGCGACTCCTTGCGGTCGATCTGCGCATGCTGAAACGACTCGATATAGCGTTTCGCCACAGCCGGCCAGATCATTTCGCGTCCAAGTCGGTAGGCCTCCAATCGCGTTTCCTTCATGCGCTCCGGAAAATCGAGGTATTCACATACGCTACGGGCAATCGCCGATGCATCGTTGAACGGCACCAGAATACCGCGGCCTTCCGCCAACATTTCCTGCGCGTGCCAATACGGAGTAGATACCACGGCTTTTCCCGCTCCGAATACATACGCCAGCGTACCCGAAGTAATCTGCGCTTCGTCTAAATAGGGTGTCAGATAAATGTCGGTTGCGCCGATGAACTCCGCAAGATCTTCGATCGATACAAACCGGTTGTAGAAAATCACGTGCTCTTTCACACCACGTTCTTCCGCTAAGCGTTCCAAACTCAGACGGTACCGCTCGCCTTCTTTGGCGACTAAGTGTGGGTGGGTCGCACCCAACACGAGATAGACCACGTCGGGATGCCTGCGCACAATTTCCGGCAACGCTTCGATCACGTGTTCAACACCTTTACCTGGACCCAGAAGTCCAAAAGTGAGTAGAACTGAGCGCCCCTCCACGCCAAACTGCGCTTTCGATAGATGGGAATCTGCGAAGGGAATGTCTGGGATGCCATGTGGAATGAGGTCTATCTTGTTATCCGGGATTGCGTATGTATCCCGGAGTATGTCAACGCCCTTCTGCGCCATGACCACCAAGCGGTCGCTACGCGAAGCCAATTCTTCCATTACCTTCCGTTGGGCAACGTTTGGTTCATGCAAGATCGTGTGGAGTGTCGTGACCACGGGCATACGCACTTCTTTGAGAAGGGCCAGCAAATGACTTCCCGCTGGACCGCCGTAGATGCCAAATTCATGTTGTACGCAGAGCAAGTCTGCGTTGTCGAAGTTCAAAAAATCCGCCGCCCGACGGTAGGAATCGAGATCTTTTTCCTGCAACTCGAATCGCACGCGCGATGGATATTCGTATCCCTCCGCTCGATCATTAATCGCGCCGGCATAACACAGCGCAGTAGGAATTGCGTCGCTCACGGCGTTGCAAAGATCATGGGTGAAGGTCGCAATTCCGCACAGCCGCGGCAAGTAATTGCCCAAGAAGGCTATGCGTCGCGGAAGTTCAGCGATGTTCATATTCCTATTCGATTCCGCGTTACGCGCATGGCCATGCCGTTCAACGTATTCCGGTCGTATTGGGCACCGGATGTTTTGACGGCCAGCCTCCGCAGCCTTGCGTCGTGCACATTATCGTTTTAGGAAGTCAGTGGGCGATACGCGCTCCTGCTTCTTCTTTTTCTTCTGCTTATCTGCGGCGCCCTTGTTAGCCTTTTGTTTTCGGCCTTTGTCTTTGTCTTTCTGGCCCTTGTCTCCCATGTCTTATCTCCTTAGTGATGAAAACGCCCGATGTCCCCGAAGCCCAAATGGCGTCGGCGAATGCCCATCCGTATTCGTTCGAAGCGTGACACATAGCGGTCGCGCCGAATCACTGATTACAGAATTGCGAGGTGAGAGCAAGAACAGGCGAAGTGTGGTTGTCCTGTCGGAGGCCTTAGTTCGTGCGATAGTAAACCAGGCTCCACAAACGATGTTATGGAGACTCGGTATTGCAGAATATTGTTCGACGCTCGTGACTGGAACAACCTTTCAAATGCCATTGCGGCGAATCAGGAAGGCGGGCAGGGCAGACGTGAAGATGTATCTGCGAAACCTGGAGCTTCAGGAGCCTTGCGTCAGTATACGCTTTCGGCGAAAGTAATGATTTTCCAAAATTCGCCGTATGAGTCCCCCCAAAAAAAGCAACCAAGAACGCGCCACGTGCGCACAAGAGTTGCGCTAGTTCTCTAAAACGACGAATCTCCCTACGCGTGTCAATTCTGACTTGCCTCCTTAGGCATAGTGAAAGCGTACGGCCAGTTCCGAATGGAACCGGCCGTACGCATTTTTAACTCAGATGGTATTCGGGGTTATTACCGCTTACCGCAGATTCACCTTCCGGCGCAGTGGCACCCGAGCGACCAAAGCAACGCCGATGAGCGATAAAGCCATCAAGAGCAACGCGATTCGATTCGAAGTCGGAACCGGCGGAGGCGTCGTACTCCCGGAAATGTCCAGACTCCAACTGTTGAGTGTGCCGCTCGTCGGCGCCGAATCGTCGGTAATGGTCAACGTCCACGTGCCGACAGCGGTTTCACCGTTGTAATCAGCGAGGACACCTTCCGGCTGGAACGATCCAGTAAAGGGGGCAGTTCCGGCGGTTACAGCCGTGCCTGCATCGTCATCCAAAACGGTGCTCGTAAAGTCATTCCCGGTCCCGCCAACGTCCGTAAACAATTCAACGACTGTTCCGGTCGGTGACTCAAGCGTTACGTCCAAGTCTTCAACATTGGTGTGCGAAATGTCGATGTTGACGTCGACGTCCGTAATGATATCGATGGTCTTCGCTGCGGGCACGACAATCGTCGACGTGGTGGTTGATGCGTCGGTAATTGCTTTTGGCGTATCCGCGCTCGCAAAGTTCGTTGTGTTTCCGGCAGTTGTTACGGAGATGTTGTATCCCTGTACATTGTTAACTGCCGAGTTTTGGAACACGCGGACAAAATACGTACCTGCAGTTGACGCGTCGAAAGCGGATATCACTTCCGGTACGCCAGCGCCAGTGCTTGCCCCGGTTGCCAGCACTGAAAAGCCGTTTATGTCAATCAACTCGACATTGAGATTCGCGACGGTTAGCGCATTAAAAGATACGCCTGGGTTACACGAACCGTTACCTAGTTGGGTGTCGGACAAATACGTGGTGCCAATAGGTGTCAAGGTCACCGTTACGTCCGAACTTTCCGTGATTGCGAACGAATAAAAATCGACGTCCGTGTTGTCGTCGATTGAGCGATTTGTCTCGCCGTTGGTTGAGTCGGCAATCGTGCCCAGACTGGTCGCCGTGCCACCTGTGTCATTACCACCCGACTTTTCATTCGGGTCGCCGTAGGTGCGTTGGCCGCTCAAACGGTCGTCTTCCTGGACGCCATCAAACGCGGACGAAATGAACGGTTCCATCAATTTGGTCGAGTTGACCGGGCACGTGTGTGGCATGCCCAGGCCATGACCATGTTCGTGCGAAACGACGTTCCGAAGGTTTAGCGAGTCGCTGGATAAGTTTCCGTAGAATAATGGATTTCCGGTGTCGATGAGCATGTCGCCGGTATTCGGGAAGAAGTTAAACGCGAGAATGTTTCCGCCGGATTCTCCATCGATACGAATCCCGGCAATACGAATGTCGCCGCGGACACCAGCTACGCCCGGTGCACCATTTGATACCCCACTTTCCGGGAACGCAGCGCCATCGTCAGTGGGTTCGAATACATACGTGATACCCGTCAAGCTGGACCATTCAGCAAACACTTGGGCGAACTCCGCTTGCCACGCCGCAGGGCTTCCGTAAATTCCGTTCAAGAATGCGAATAGATTGTTGGGGGCGCTCACCATCGGCAGGCCCGAAACCGTGTCGAGGATAGTGGGATCCGCGGGTATTGTCGTACCGTCTGGCACAAAGCTGTAGGTTACGACCGCTGGGTCGCCCTGGCTACTGCCGGTTCCTGCGGTAGCGGTTGTAGTCCAGCGTGATGAAATCTCGTTGAATTTCGCGGCGTCGCCACCATAGTAGGCGGTGTTCAGGTAGCCAATAACATCAATCGGCACACTACCCTGAAAACAGTAGGCCGGGATTTTCTTGCCATCGAAATCACCAGAAGCGACGCGCGTCGCGATGGCGCCCAACGTTTTTTTCATGTGCCAGGGAATCGCGGCGAACGATTCCACGAACACGTGGTCTTGAACAAGTTCGTACAGGGCTAATTCTTCGACTGAGAGTCCCGCTTGAGCAATGGCTTCCGGTGTGCTCACTGGCGCCGCAACGGCGCCACCTGTCGCCATTAGTGCAGGAAGAATAAAAATCGCAGCTACTGTAGCGATCAGTCGACGTTGTCGATAAGGATGTAACGTCCAGGTTCGTCCATTCCGAAAATGTCCGCCCCGAGTTGGTTCGTCTTGTCTCATAACCCTCTCCCTCTTATTTGACCGCGAAGCAGCTCGAAGACTTCACCTTGCTTGCGCGATGACCCGACTAGACAATACTACCATTCCCTCCGCGAAAACGGATCTGCAACCTGAAACGGAGACCGCAGACCGTGTCCGCGCCCAAATGTTCGGGAAGAACTACCAACCTATCCGGATGGTAGGGGGGATGAATCAATAGATCAAGATGCCGAATAACAGTACCCGGATGTCATCTTCGCCTTACTTTCCATACCTGTTCGGACGGCCATCGATAGGCCCACGCCCCCGAAGTGCCGTATCGATCGGGGCTATCTTTCGGCGCTTGTAACTCCTGGTAATCGATCACATCGAAACCGACGTCACGGAACAGCTTGAACCAAGATGAAATCGGCATGTTGAATTCCATGCCGCCGGGGTCGTGCTCGGCCTCGCGCCAATCAATCTGATACAGATCGAAATAGTTGCGATGCAGCGCAGGTTCGCACGGCGCACCATTCAATGGGGTACACACCATCGCCCACGGTGTATTGCCCAGGAAGACCAGTTGGCCTCCTGGCTTCAGGATTCGGTGCGCTTCGGGAATCCAGACATTCGGATCGCACCAAATCGCCGCACCGTATTCGCTTATCGCGAAGTCGAAATGTTCGTCGGGATAAGGTGCTTTTTCCGCATTCCCGTGATGCAGTTTGAGATCGACGCCATGTTTGTCGGCCAGTCGTCTGGCCGTAGTCAATTGACGTTCCGAATTGTCGATTCCTACGACATGTGCACCGCGTCGCGCCATCCACCCCGACACGTAACCCGTGCCACACCCCAACTCAATCGTGTTCATCCCTGTCATGTTGGCGGGAAGCATGTTTACCAGCGACTCGGGAATCTGCCACATGCCCCAATACGGTTCCGGCGCGTTCCAATTCCGCTCACCGGCGTCAACCCAGTCGTCCGCCATCGAATCCCAATACGTGCGATTGGCGCGTACGTGCTCGGGCAAATTGCTATTCGTCATGACCGACATCGCCTGGACGCGCAGTTTTATTTCCACCAACTATCAGCGCGCCGATCGCTAAGACTGCGCCGATTACTTCGGCCGCTAATAGGATGAATGTTATGTTGTCCTGGTTCGAATCGATTGCGATACCTATAATCCGACCACAAGCGAGTCCGCTAAGGGTAAACGCGCACGCCGTCAATCCAAGTGCATATTGGCGCTTCGTCCAACAAAAGATCAGGAACAACCCAATGCCCAGATCGAGGCCTCCGTAGACTGCGCGGATGTCGGTGAGCGCGGTGCCTGGCGGTGCGGTGATATTCACGCGAGGCAACAGCGAGTCGGGCGCTGCGAGAAATACAAGGCCGATGCCCAAGAACACTAGCGCGGAAACCGCGAGTACGCTACGTTGCAACACCGTTGCGAATTCTACCGGACTCGCTGTCCGGTGAATTGCAGCATGGCTTGCGAAGCATCCGGCGTCTTCGGTGCAGATCGACCGATGTAAGCGTGGCCCTTTACGTTCGCCGGATCGGTCACGTTGACGTAAACGCCAAACGGGATAGTGCGCCCGGCGTCGCGAACGACTTTCGCGTTGAATACGGCCTCACCGTCGTCAATCCATGTCACATCTTGCGCAGTCATCGTCAGCACTTGATTGCCCTCGACGAGATAGAGGGTCGCGTCACGATCGTTCGGCAAGTGAAGTGCTAGGGCCATATTGTCCATCCCTCCGACATTCAATGTATACGATTCATCGCTGGGGTGTGACGCCAAAAGGGTGCTCAGCAGCGCCGACGGTGAACCTGGCGGCTTCGGATCGCGCCCTTCCCTAGGAATGTAGTCAAAGAACCCGATCAGCATTTCAAAATCGGTGCCGTCGCCGAATGCTATCGTTTTGGAAGGATCCGGGTTGTTCGGATTTGATGACGTGTTATCCCAATTCGCGATCACGTCGACGCGCGAACCCGCGGGTACGTCAATCGGTTCTTCGGTGGAATAGAGCCATTGCCAATTAAAATCGTAGTCGGAGACACGCAACATCGTCTCGACTTCGCCGTTGGGGCGCGTTAAGTTGTACGTCATCGATTTTCCGCGCTGGTGCATATGCGGAAAGAACGAGACGATCTGTACATCCTGATCGAACACATATGAAGCGTGCAGGTCATCGCTCAACGAATCGGGCGCAACGTGGATTCCTGTATTCAATGCGAACCCGGTTGTGATCTGTTTCTGCAGTTCGCCCTCGCCGAAATATAAACCCACTTTCGATTCGTCACGCGCCGCAGTCCCATACGGATGATAATGAATGTTGAATGAAACCAATTGATCCCGAGCGAATTCGTGGCCTACACCTTCCGAAAATTCGGTGGGCGGCGATCCAGCAGCCCAAATGGAAAACACATTGATGGACCGCTGCTCATCAGGCCGCACCGTGATGCCATCTGTCGCGTTCGCGCCGCCTTCACCCATTTCGAAGAAGCCCTTAAACCCTACGAGATGATGCAACACTTGTCGGTCGCCCGGCTGTACCTCGATAGCACGTATCCATCGCTTCTCCGGCATATCCAACCGCACGGCTTTTGTAACAAAAATATCGTCTCCATCCGCGGGCACGTCCATCGGATCCATTTCGATGACGTAGTCCGGCTCACCGAGTTTCCACGTCTCGGAATACGTCGGCATAGTCGGCATGTCGGAGGCGTTGCCGCGCGGCGTTCCCGCATCGGCCCACGCGACAATTGTGTCAATCTCGGATTGCGTCAGGCTGATGTCGTTGCTGAACTTGCCGAATGCCGGGTCTGCGTCCCACGGCGGCATTTCCCGGTTCGCGACTTTCTGGCGAATCGATTTAGCCCAGGGCCGCGTTTCCTCGAACGTCATCAGCGACATCGGCGCGATCTCGCCGGGGCGATGACACGCAACGCATTTTTGAACGAAGATAGGCGCTACATCTTTGCTAAATGTGGGGACATCCGCGGCTTCGACCGGCGTCATCGCAAACGCGAATGCAACAAAACAGACAACGAACGCGATAGGTAGTGCACAAGGTTTCATTAACATGATCGCCATTCCTCCTTAGAGATGAGTTGGCTGTGTGGTTTCGGTGCTACTCCAACATATGTTCAACCGCGTCTTCATGCGGCGACGGCTTGATATCCGCGCGGCGTTGCAGGAGGCGCGCGCAGGTGTTCCAACGGAGGATGCTCTCGTCATTGTCCGACGGACGAATCGCTTCGGCTTCGGCGTAGAAATTCATCGCCGTGTTAATCCAATCATAGGCGACATATCCCGCGCCCATTCCACCACGCTTGAGATGTGCCTTTGCGTGGCGTTCATATACGACTCCGGAATAGTACTTGCGGCTGTATTCATCGTCGAACCGATCCAGTAACCGTTCCGCCTGGTCGAACAATCCTGATGCGTCTTCTTCGAATTGATCGGTTAGCGCCAGGACCAGTGTGCTCAAAGCGCGTTGATTTGTCGCGTCGATTTGCAGTACGTCCAAACAAATGCTCTCTGCTTCGACTGGTTCATTTAACAAACGGTAGCGCTCGGCGCGATCCAATGCCGACGGGATGGAGTCGCGCGATATCGGTTTCAGTTCCTGCATGGCATTGTCCTTGGTTTGGCCACTGCCCATTGTACTCGCATATGCCGAGTCTGCCTACTCCCGGCCCCTATGCGCCCGTGAGTTCTTCATGCAATGTCTTCGCGCGAGTGCGTAAATCATCATCGATGTCCGATTGATCCAAAATGCTCGACAGATGATCGATCGCCTCGCCCTTCTTCGATGCTGCTTTCAAGACTGTTGCGAGAATGTAGTGCCCATGCCAAAAAGCGGGATTCGATTGAAGCGCGTCTGTCAATAGCGTCACCGCATCATCGGTCCGTTTCAAGTTGGCATACGCGACCGCCAATCGCAATGTCGTGCTTTCGTCACCGGGAAATCGCTTAAGGCCGCGCTCCAAGAAACGTGCCGCTGTGGAGAAATCGCCACGCCCTTCCGCCGACATCGCCGCGTTCTGAACCGCATCCCAGTTCTCGTCCTCCGTCGTATTTTTCAAGCACAAAAATACCCCGTACTTGAGTGTTCCGATGTCGAACATCTTCGGTAGGTTTGGAAAGAACAGGAAGTCTTCGTTTGTCCATTCACTGCGGTGGAGCTCCGCGGGATTGCCGTGGCAAATCGGGTGATCCCAGCCGGTTCCAATCGGAATATTAACCAGCATCGCCATCTTCGCTTTCGCGTGCAGCGTGTCCAATACATCTTCCGCTTCCGGCTTGTCCATGTGTTCGATGACATCGCCGGTAATGATGAGGTCATACTCATCAACTTGCGGAGCCAGGTCGCGAATATCGCCTATTTGGATCGAGTCGTAGAGATAGCGTTGATGATCCAAGATGTACGGCTCGAAGTATTCGATGCCATCAATGCGCATGTCCCACTTATCCGGCCACACCCGCGTTTCCGCAACATCCAAATACTCACGGCAAAGAAATCCCCATAACCCGAACCCGCAACCAACATCCAGAATGGTTTTCGGGCGCAGGTTGATGATGAGTTGTAGGCAGTGGCTAATGTGGACCGATGTACTGACCGGCATACGGCAATTCCCCCTGACGCCACAGTAATATAAGAGGTCGGGCGGATGCTAACCTTTGCCAGTCAGCGCCCGAAGCACGCGGCGGACAGGATCGTAAAACCGGTCGACGACGCGCTCCTTGAGCGGAATAATTGCGTTGTCCGTGATGGTGATGTGCTCCGGACAGACCTTCGTGCAACACTTCGTAATATTGCAAAAGCCGATACCGTCCGTGTACTTCAGGTCATAAGTGCGGTCCGCAGTATCGAGCGGGTGCATTTCGAGGGCCGCGTTATAAACGAGGAATCGCGGTCCGACGAACTCGTCGTGGAGATGATGGTCGCGCAACACATGGCACACGTCCTGGCATAAGAAGCACTCGATGCACTTGCGGAACTCTTGTACACGCTCTACATCTTCCTGCATAACCGTCCACGTACCGTCTTCATTATCCGGCTTGCGCGGTTGAAACTTCTTGATGCGTTGTTTGACCGTGTAGTTCCACGAGACGTCCGCAACGAGGTCTCTCATATGCGGAAACGCGTGCATCGGCTCGATCTTAACGGGTTGGTCCGTGGGGAGATCGCTCATGCGCGTCATACACATCAGCTTAGGCTTACCGTTAATCTCGGCGGAACACGACCCACATTTGCCCGCCTTGCAATTCCATCGGCACGCCAAGTCGTTCGCCGACTCCGCCTGAATCTGGTGTACGGCGTCAAGGACCACCATGCCCTCGGTGATATCGGTCTTGTACTCTTTGAATTCGCCGGAGCCGTTGTCGCCCCGGAAGATTTTGAATGTCAACGCGGCCATGAAGTTCTCTCCCGAAATAGCGAAAAGCTATTTCATTTCCTCAATAATTTGTTCTTGTTCTTCTGATTTCGGTTTAGTCGGCCGCGCTTCGACGACCATCTCGCCGTTCTCGCCGCGATAGACCACGTGGTTTATCTTTGCGAATTT
>JAJDAB010000170.1 GCA_029262095.1 Candidatus Hydrogenedentota bacterium | reverse complement strand
CGCGCCGTCGAGATCAACGACATGAATCAACTCGCCACCGAGGGCGTGCCATTGTTTCACTTGGTCGACGGGGTCTTCGGCGAAGACGGTTTCTTGATCGTAATCGCCTTGAATGAGATTGACGCACCGGCCACCGCGGATATCCACGGCGGGAAGAATGCGCATGACTACGCGCTCGCTTCGAGCTTGGCCTTGGCGATGTCCACCAATTGATTGAAGTGGGCCAGGTCGCACACCGCGATATCGGCAAGCACCTTACGGTTTACGTCGACTTCGGCAAGCTTCAGGCCTCGGATAAACTGGCTGTAATTGATGCCTGCAGCGCGTGTGGCCGCATTGATACGCGCGATCCAGAGGCGGCGGAAATCGCGTTTGCGGTTCCGCCGGTCGCGGTAGGCGTATTGCCCGGCGTGATCGACCGCCTGCTTCGCAGTCTTGAGCATGCGGTGACGGCTGCCACGGTAACCTTTGGCCAGCTTGAGATATTTTTTGCGGCGGCGCCTGGACGCCGGTGCATCGGTTGCGCGAGGCATGGGTTAATTCCTTTTCGATTGGTCCGCAGCGGACGACAATCACGTGTGATGCGTCGAGGGCCGCGGGCGTAACGGGTGTACGGTATTCGGGGTACTGCTTAGCCGTTGGGCAGCATCCGCATGACGACTTTGCGATCGGGCGCGCTCAACAGGCCAGCCTTACGCAGGTTCCGCTTACGTTTGGACGACATCTTCGTCAGGATGTGGCGCTTGTACGCCTTCTTGCGTTTGAATTGGCCGTTCTTCGTTTTCTTAAACCGCTTCGCGGCCGCGCGGTTTGTCTTTACTTTTGGCATATCGGTTTCTCCAGGAACGTGTTCAGGATTTCCGCACAGGCTATTTTACGGCCGATGAGAATCTGCGTTACTTTGAACTATCAGTCGACGACGCTGCCGCCGCTGCCACGGACTTTGCGGGCGAAAGGACCATCGTCATGTTGCGGCCGTCAATCCGCATCATTCTCGGGTCAAAATCTTCTTGCGCTAAGTCCTTGGTCGCTTCGACCACTCGGGTAAGGATTTTATGTCCGAACTCCGGATGGGCCAATTCACGGCCACGAAACATGATCGTCACTTTTACTTTATTGCCATCCGTCAGAAATTCACGTACACGGTTGGTTTTGTAATTGAAATCGTGCACATCAATCTTGGGCCGATATTTCACCTCTTTTATGTGAATGATGTGCTGATGTTTTCTCGATTCTTTTTCGCGTTTGCTTTGTTGGTACTTAAACTTTCCGTAATCTAGAATCCGGCATACCGGGGGCACGCCATTGGGCGCCACCTCCACCAAATCCAAGTTACGCGAAGCCGCCTCCTTCAAACCGTCTTCCGGAGACATAATGCCGAGTTGATTTCCTTCGTCATCGATTACGCGAATCTGTTTTGCCAAGATTCGTTCATTGATGCGAATGCGTGGTTCTTGTGGCCTGGCTATAAGTAATTCCTCCTCAGTCGGCCGCCAGCCGGCCATCCTTCAAAAAATACGAAAAGGGACGGCGAAGCACACTCCACCGTCCCTACGATACAACTCGCATAACGGGCCCACGAAACAGTCGCGCCAAAAAACCAGCGCCGTCGGTGGGCGAGAAGCGTGCGCTTCTACTTGTAAGTAACTAATCGACAAAAGTTTAGCAAAGGAATCCGAGGGAGTCAACTTGCTGAGGCGACGCTGGTGATATCGCTCATGATGCGCATTTGTTGGCACTAAAGTGGGCTGGTATTATCCCTGGCCTTCGGGGATGGCGGCCCGCAGCTAGGAAATCGAGGTGGGTAACACGGTATGAGCTTTGAATTTACGAAAATGCACGGGCTGGGCAATGACTATTTCTTCGTGGAAACGGAGAAATTCGCGTTGGCGGACCCGGCGGACGTTTCGCGGGCCATGAGTGACCGGCACCTGGGCGTCGGCGCGGATGGGCTCATCCTCATCATGCCGGGCCAAAATGGCACCGCGTTCAAGATGCGGATATTCAATGCGGACGGTAGCGAAGCGGAGACGTGTGGGAATGGGCTGCGGTGTTTCGCGAAGTATGTCTATGAACGCGGGCTCACGGCTGAGACGGAATTCGTCATCGATACGCTGGCCGGACCAAATCGGGTCGAGCTCACCACGGATGGCGGCACGGTGACCTCGGTTCGCTCGAATATGGGCCAGCCGAAGTTCGAGCGAGCAGAAATCCCCATGATCGGCGCGGCGGGCCGAGTGCTGGAAGAGCCCATTGTGGTCGATGGCGAGACGATGCAGGTGACATGCGCGAATATTGGTAATCCGCACGCGGTCTTTTTTGTCGACGATGCGACGTCCATCCCGTTAGACGTATACGGACCAAAGATTGAAAATCATCCGTCGTTCCCAGAGCGGACCAACGTTGAATTCGTGACGGTACAAGATCGCGAAAATATTGTGATGCGAATCTGGGAGCGTGGCAGCGGCATCACCATGGCGAGCGGTAGCGGATCGTGCGGCGCTGCGCTGGCGGCGATGATCACCGACCGGATCGACCGGCGCGTGAACGTGCATCTTGTGTACGGCTCGCTCACTATCGAGTGGGCGGAAGACGGGTGTGTCTATCAGGAAGGCCCGGCGACCGAAGTATTCAGCGGCGTGTGGGCGGGCTGACTCCGATGCCGCTTCGGTTGGCCGTATTGCTCTCCGGCAACGGGACGACGCTCCAAAACATTATTGACCGCATCGAGCGGAGTGAACTGGACGCGAAGATTGAATGCGTATTGAGTTCGCGATCGGATGCTTTTGGCCTGGAGCGCGCGCGAAAACACAATATCCCGGCAGTCGCTGTATCGCGAAAAGATCACGCGGACGCCAAACAATTCAGTGACGCCATCTGGGCGGAACTCGGCAACTACGATGTCGAGTTGGTCGTGCTGGCCGGGTTCATGAGCTGGCTGGCTGTCCCCCCCGCGTTCGTGCATAAGATCATAAATGTACACGGCGCCCTTATCCCCGCGTTTTGCGGAAAGGGGATGTACGGGGAACATGTTCACCGCGCGGTGTTAGAATCGGGCGTAAAAGTTACCGGTGTGACTGTGCATTTCGCGGACGGGGAATACGATCAGGGCCCGATCATCCTGCAGTCTCCGGTGCCGGTACTTGATGACGACACGGTCGACTCATTGGCCGCACGAATCCAAGCGCAGGAACGCGAGTTGTATCCCAAGGCAATACAACTCATCGCAGAAGGCCGTATTCACGTCGATGGTCAGCGGGTCCGTGTCTCATGACAATCCGAGGCGTCGTATTCGATCTTGACGGCACGTTGATTGATTCGACGGAAGCGATTGTCGCGTCGATGTTTCACATGTTCGACAGGTTGTCGCTGGATCCTCCGTTGCGCGATGCGATTATCGACAGCATTGGCGTCGTTCTTGAAAAACAGATTGCGACGATGACGGACCATGATCCGATTGAGTGTGCGCGGGTATATCGCGCGCATTACGGCGAGACGGCTTGCGAACAGACTATCGCATTGCCCGGTGCGCATGATGCGCTGCAGGCGTTAGCGAATTCGGGGCTATCGCTCGGTTTCGCTACTTCGAAACGCCGTTCTTACTCGGAAATAATTCTACGGCACTTGGGGATCTTGGACTTCTTTACGGCGCGAGTGGGGCCGGACGATGTGACGAATCACAAGCCGCATCCCGAACCGATTGAGCTGGCTGCGACTCAGCTCGGTATCGCACCTAAGGACATGTTGTATGTTGGTGATCTGCCAATCGATCACCAAGCGGCGACTGCGGCCGGGGCCGCGTGTGTTTGCGTGACGACGGGGTACGCTTCGCGCGGCGAGCTAGAGTTGGCGGGTGTCGCACATGTCTTTGACGATCTGGCCGACGTCGCAACACATGTTCTCGATGGGAATGGACAGCGGTAAATCACCATCGTCCTCCGGCCGGGGCGTAGCCTATTACGCCGCCGTTCTGTTCACGCCCCGCATTGCCATGAAACGCATGGCACTCATCACGCTCCAATGGTCCATGTTGTACAAGAGCGGCGTGCCGATGGTTCGGTGTTTCGTGGTTGCCGCCGAACAGTGCCGGAATCGCGTGGCTAAACATACGATGATTCGTGTCGCAGATGCGCTCGAAAAAGGAGCGTCACTCGAAGAAGCGTTGCGCAGCGAATCGCATCGCCTCCCGCCGATATTCGTCGAGGCGATGAGTTGCGCCGAAGTCAGCGGGCGTTTCGACGATGCACTGGACCATGTATGCGAGTACTTCGAGGAATGGTTGGAACAACGCGCGGCGATCATTCGCGCATGCTCGTATCCCGCACTGGTGCTCATCGCGATCGTGTTCGTGATCCCGCTCGCGATTGGATACTTCAGTCTGTCGTTCGGCGGTGCGTCGGACGCGGATATCACGCGATTCTTGTTGCGCTGGATCCTTCAGACGTCGTCTTTCTTCGCCTTCGCTTACGTCGTAGCCTGGCTTCTGGTTCGTACCGGAGTGTGGCAATGGATTTGGGGATTGGTCGGATCGTTCATTTGGCCGTTCGGCGGTATCGTTCGACGCTACTCTCACGCCCGATTCTTTCGGATGCTGGGGATTTTGCTGGGCGGGGGCATGGCGCCAAAGAACGCGTTGCCGCGTGCTGCGACGTTGACAACCAACCCGATTCTCGCAGCCGATATCAACCGGGCGCTGCCACTCCTGGAGAAATCCGCGACGCTGGAAGAGGCGTTGGCGCGTGCGCATCTACTCCCGCCCGTGGCGCGAGAAACATTGGCGATAGGCGAACATACCGGAAGTAGCCCCGAGCTATTCGTGAAAACGGCGAAACTGTTGCACGATGAGGCCAGCCATCGAATGCGAACGCTGATCTGGACGATCGAGGGAATTCTCATCGTGCTGCTTGGCCTTATGATTGTGCTGAGGTTTTGACGGGATAGCGCCAACGCCACCGCTTTGTTAGAATTGCGGTCCAACCTTTTTTGACGAACCTCTGAGCGAGTAGCGTATGGGCCTGTTTTCAAACGAAATTTCGACCAAGACGATGGTGCCGTTATGCCGTCAATTGGCAACCGCCTACGACGCGGGCATTCCCATCCTGCGGTCGTTCGAAATGGTGACGAGCCAGTCGCGGGACCGGCGCGTTAAGCAGGTCATTACGGATATATCGGACGACATCAAGCAGGGGGCCACGCTCGCGGACGCCACGCGTGCGCAGTCCAAGTATTTGCCCAGGTTCTTCATTGAACTGATGGCTACGGGCGAACACGGTGGCCGGCTCGACGTAATGCTTCGCGATCTAGCCGACTATTTCGAAGACAAACTCAGCATCCAGCGAGAAGTGCGCCGCGCCTTGACGTATCCGTCTTTTCAACTGACGGCAGCTTGGTTCTTGGGATCGTTCGCACTTGGGCTGCTCAGCAGGCTTGACTTTAATTCAACGGAAGCGTTTAGCCTGGGCGATTATTTCGCTTGGTACGCCGCCTTTCAGTTGCGTGCGCTGATCGTGGCAGCACTCGTATTCGCTGCCTGCGTGGTCCTCTCGCGCTTGGGCGTTTTCGGCTGGATATGGGGCGCGGGCGCAACGTATGTTTGGCCGTTCTCAAGGGTGACACAAAAGTTCGGCCTCGCACGGTTTTTTCGAAGTATGTCATTGCTAACGGGAAGCGGACTGCGTATCGACCATTGCATCCGTAACTCGGCCGCAGTCACTGCGAATCCCTACATGGAGCGCGATCTGCTCAAAGCGGTGGCTCCGGTAAAAGAGGGTTCGACCCTTGTGGAAGCGTTCTCACTATCGCGACATCTCACGCCGACCGCACGCGAGATGATCTTGATCGGCGAGCAATCCGGAAACCTCGAGGGCTCATTCCAAAAAGTGTCCCAGATGCACTTGGAAGAAGCGACACACGCCGTCAATCTGATGGTCAAAGTCATGAATGTGGTCATCATCTTGGTGGGCGCACTGGTAGTTGGGTACATTATCATTACGTTTTGGACAAGACTGTACGGAGCCGTTTTTAATGAACTCGGAATATAGGGAAGGCGAGGAACCTCGCGATAGGACCTGGCTCATTTGGGTTGGATTGGGCTTAGTCTTTTGCATCATGGTGGGCGCTCTCGCAATGCAAAATCGCGGTAAAGCGGAACGATCCGTGGTGCGTGCACGCCATATTCTAATTGCGTTTAACAAGAGCGACGCCGTGGGAAAAGAACGGGCCCTAAAACAAATTACGGAATTGCGCACCCGAATTATCGGTGGCGAGAGTTTTAGCCAGATCGCAATGGACTATTCGCAGGATCCGTCAAGTGCGCGACGCGGCGGTGACTTAAACTACTCGGAGCGTGGCGCCTATGCGGACGCATTCGAGGTGTATTGTTGGACTGCTCCCATCGGCGAACTGAGCGATGTCGTGGAGACCTCGCACGGTTACCATCTCGTACGCGTAGAGGATCGCGTTGTTTCCGAAGTGGATCGCGTGATAATGGAACAAGAACGCACGGTGCGCGAGGAGCTTGGTCAGCAGCAGAACGATCCTGAAGAATCGCCAGCGCCGTAACCTTTCGTTTACTTTCTAATCGCATCTCGATTCGTCATGCCTATGCAATCCAGCTATCCCCGTAAAAGGAGTATCGAGTATTGTCGCCGTTCGACACCTTAGCCGATCCCATTTTGGCCGCGTACCCAGACCTCGCGCGATCGGATCTCGCTTTTAGCGTCCCTCCGAAATTGAACTTGGGCGATGTCGCGTTGCGCACGTTTGAAGCCGCGCGAAAACTAAAAATGGCGCCGCCCGCTTTTGCACAACAATTGGCTGCGGATGTCGACTTCGGCGAGGACGTCGAGGCGGTCAACGTTGCGGGTCCGTATGCGAATTTCAAGCTCAATCGGGCCACGTTTGGAAAACGCATCGTCGACGCGGTATCCGATCAAGGTACCCAGTACGGTTCGAGTGGTGTAGGACGGAGCCAGAAAGCGCTCCTGGAACACACGAGCATCAATCCGAACGCAAGCCCACATGTTGGCCGCGCGCGTAACGCAATGATTGGCGACAGCCTGGCACGGTTATTCCGATTCGAGGGCTACGACTTAGAAGTTCAGTACTACGTCAACGATATCGGTCGCCAGATCGCGTTCTTGGTGTTGGCGTGCGAAGACCCGGCAGGAATGTCGTTTGACGACATGTTGCAGACGTATGCGGACGCGAATGCGCGTGCGGAATCGGATCCCCAGTTTGCCGAAGCCGGCTATCAGTTGCTCAAGGATATTGAAGAAGGCGAACCCGAGGCGCAAAAACGGTTTCGTGTGGTGACCGACTTATGTTTGAAGGGTCAGGTGGCGGTGTTGGGCCGTCTCGGTATTAAATATGACCGCTTCGTACGCGAATCAGAGTTTGTGAAAGACGAGCGGCTGGAAGGTGTACTCGACTCGTTGCGCACGAAGGACGCCCTGTTCACCGATGAAGAAGATCGCGTCATGGTGGACTTGAAGAAGCTTGGTCGCGAGTATGACGAAGGACGATACGTTGCACTGCTACGTTCGAACGGCAGCTCTCTGTACTTCTATCGCGATCTGGCCTACACCATGTTCAAGCTGGAACAAGATGCAAGCCTAAACGTGATCGTCCTTGGCGAAGATCACTTATTGTACATGCAGCAGCTTCAGATGATACTCGAGGCGGCGGGGCATGGATGTCCGGAACCCATCTACTATTCCTATATTCTTCTCAAAGACGGAAAAATGTCTACACGGCAGGCGCAAGTTATTTTGCTCTCCGACTTTCTCGACGAGGCACGGTCACGCGCGACGGAAAAAGTCGACGCGCAGTGCACTGATTTGGATACGAAAGAACGGCAGGCTATCGCTGAACATGTAGCCGTCGCCGCGATACGATTTGCAATCTTGCGGGTAGGCGCGAATAAGAACGTTATCTTCGATTGGGAACAAAGCTTGTCGTTTTCCGGTGACACGGGGCCATACGTACAATATTCGTGCGCCCGTATCGCATCAATTTTGCGGAAGGCAGAATCGCGGGGCGAAGTCCCTGCGGAGTTTACGTTGGAGACGGATACGGAATGGGCGCTGCTCGCGAAGATCGACGCATTTGGAGAGGTCGTGCAAACCGCCATGCAACAACGATCATGTGCACCGGTCGCCCAATATGCGCTCGATTTGGCGCGGCAATTCACCGGTTTTTACCACGATTGCCCCGTAGTGGCAGCACCGACCGAAGCATTGCGGGCGTCTAGATCGACGCTATGCGCGGCCACGCGACAAACCCTCGACAATGCCTTGCATCTTCTGGGTATTCAGCCGCTCGACCGAATGTAGCACGGGGGCAACTACTGCGCGTAAATCTTCACTTTGTCGCCAACGTGCAGAACGTGTGACTTCGACCATTTGTTCCACGTAATCACGTCACGTGTCGACACGCCGTACTGTTGGGCAATGGTCGAGGGATTTTGTCCCTTCTTTACGACGTGCGTGATGGGCGTCGGTTCGGTGGACTGCGCGATGGTCTTCTGAAACGGACTCTTTTCGCCGGGGTAAACCGTCAACTCGCGACCTACGTGCAATACCGACGACTTGGTCATTTTGTTCCATGTCAGTAAGTCGCTCAAGCCAACGTTGTACTTCGCAGCGATGCCAGAGGCGGATTCACCTTTTTTTACCGTGTGTTTCATTTTTTCCGCTTTGGCGACTTTGGTACCGCCGCCGTCATTTCCGTACAGCGTCATCGAATCGCCGACGCGCAAAATGGATTTACGGGAAAGCCCGTTCCATTTGAGTAGATCGTCGAGTTTGACGTTGTACTTTTTCGCGATCGTCCCGGCGGATTCGCCGCGTTGTACTTTGTGTGTACTCTTGGTGCCGGACGGCGCGGATTTTTTTGAAGCGGCCACACTCACGATGAGTTCTTGGCCGATACGCAGGTTGCCTTTGCGGTCAATCTTATTCCAACCACGAAGTTCGCTCACCGAAACATTCTCACGTTTAGCGATTTCGTAAAGCGTGTCCCCTCGGCGAACTCGATACTTCTTTTCCTCGCCTGCGAAGGGTTTTCCTTTGCCGGGAATGCGGATCCGGCTCCCAACCATCAAGCGGCTGGGAGAGATATTGCCATTGATGCCGCGCAGTTCGGCAAGTGCGACACGGTACATCGATGCGATTCCGGAGAGTGTGTCTCCCCGTTTGACGACGTGAACGCCATCCCCTGGCGCGGCAGCATACGTTGGTGCAGGCGCCGATTGCTTGGGCACTTTACGCAACGCGGCAATGACGGTTCGATTGGCATCCGCAGGAACGACCAACTCATACGTTCCCGGCGGCGTAACATTTCGGACCAGGTGCGGGTTCAGCTCCTTGAGGGTGTCCTTAGGCATATTCGCCGCTTTTTCGATAGCCGCAATTGATAACGAGTCGCGAACAGTGACACGTTGAGATGATTCTGCGGCCTGGGGTCGGATGGTGAATCCGTGCGCTTCCGGATTGCGCATGACGATAGCCGATGCCAGCAGTTTTGCATAAAATTCTTTTGATTCGCGATGAATTTTGTTGGAAGCAGGCGGTGTTTCCAGTAACTTCCACAGATTACGTTCACCACCGTTCGCCGCTATCGCGCGCTCAAGTCCATATTCACCCATGTTGTACGCGGTAATCGCGAGTGCCCAGTCTCCATCGAAGTACTTGTTCAAGTCTTTGAGATATTGCGCGGCGGCTTGGGTCGCCTTTTTCCAGTCGCGGCGTTCGTCCACATGTCGGTCGATGCGCAATCCATAGCGCTTACCTGTGGCCGACATGAATTGCCACATGCCAACCGCACCGGCGTGGCTACGAACGTTGGGATGAAACTGGCTTTCGACCATCGCAAGGGCGGCGAGTTCGCCCGGGATCCCAGCTTTCTTGAATTCCTGTGCAATGTATGGCCGATACTTGTACGCCCGGTCGAGTCCGCCTTGAAAATTCTTGGGATAGACTTTGGTAATCTTGTCGAGTTCTACGACCACGCGTTTCGGCGTGACGGATGGCATCGGGAGCGTGCCTGTCCATCCACTGCGACGGGCATCGGCAATCCACTTATCGTCGT
>JAJDAB010000169.1 GCA_029262095.1 Candidatus Hydrogenedentota bacterium | reverse complement strand
TCTTCACCAGTCGCTTTGTCCCATGCAACCAATCGTCCGAGACCGCTGCCGCGTCCTCCGGGCGATTGCCCGTTAATGAGTAGCGTCTTGGTCACCACGGGACCACCGGCACCGTCACCGCCGAGGGGTGGCAAGTCCATGTCTTTGAGCGCTTCGTGAGCGCGAATGTGATCGCCGTTGCCGATCGGTTTCATCCAAACGTGTTCACCCGTGTTCATATCGATTGCTGTCATTCGCGAGTAGGGCGGTTTGAACAACGGCAGCCCTTGCGGACCTTGGGGATATGCACCGCGCGCGCCGTGCGTGTATCGCAGCGTACCGCCTTTGGACGGTTCGGGTGAATAGAAGTGCGCGATGGAATATGAATTTCGAGACGGCACGTATAGAATCCCGGTTTCCGGATCGACACCGGCGCCGGGCCAATTCGCGCCGCCGCCGAGACCGGGACGTTGGATGGTGCCGTTATTTCCGTCGCCGGCCAAGGAAGGCGGAGTGAACAACGGGCCGATGGTAAAGCCTTCGATCGCTTTGACCGCCTGTTCGCGAAGCTCGGGCGTGAAATCAATGAGGTCTTCAAATTCAATGCCTTGATATTCGAACGGCTCTGGTTTCGTTGGTACCGGCTGCGTCGGAGAAGCGATATCGCCGGGCATCGTCGCAGGCGGCACGTCACACTCTTCGATTGGCCACACTGGCTCGCCGGTGGCGCGATCAAATACGAAACAATACCCCTGCTTGGTGATTTGCGCGACGGCTTTGATCGCTTTTCCATCGACGGTGATGTCGATGAGATTCGGTGCTGCGGGATTGTCGTAATCCCAGAGACCGTGGTGAACCGTTTGGAAATGCCAGACCCGTTCGCCGGTTTCGACATCCACGCAGACGATGGATTCGGCGAACAAGTTGTCGCCCAGACGTTGGCCACCGTAGAAGTCATTCGTCGGTGTTCCAGTGGGGAGGTAGACGTAGCCGAGCTCTTCGTCCGCGCTCATTTGTGTCCAGATATTTGTGTTGCCGGTGTACTTCCAGGAATCCTTTTCCCATGTTTCTACGCCAAACTCGCCTTCTTGGGGAACCGTATGGAAATCCCATTGGTGTTCGCCGGTCTTCACGTCATAAGCGCGTGCCCAGCCCGGCACGGCTTCTTTCGTAATTCGACGGTCGGCGACCGACCCGCTCGTGATGACCGTATCGCGCACGATGATCGGGGGCGAAGCGCAGGAAAAAAGGATTGCATTGAGGGAGTCGCGTTCGCCGCGATTCGCCCGGGGTAAGCCATCGAACAAATCGACCCGGCCGTTGTCGCCGAAATCTTTACACGGGCGTCCGGTCTTCGCGTCAACGGCGATCAGGTAGCCATCGCCGGTTCCCCACACAATGCGCGGTTCGTCGGCGCCGTCCCAATACGCCACGCCACGATGATTCCAATACACACTCATCGTGGGGGTGCCGGTTTCGTAACTGCGCGGATTATAAAGCCACAACGTTTTGCCGGTTGCGGCGTCGATGGCCACGCCTTGCGAGAGGGGTGTACAGAGGTAGAGCACATCGTCGACCATCAACGGCGTCGCTTTGAGACTGCTTAGACGCGGCAGCATACCGCCTCGCCAACGATTCGGATTCTCATCTTGCAACGCTTCGAAGACGCTCTCCGAATCGGCCCACCATTCGCCGTGGCCATCCTGTTTACTCAGGAACGCGTCAGCGGTCTGCCATCGCCACGCAATAGTCAGATCGCTAAAATTGTCAGCGTTGATCTGATCGAGGGGCGCATACTTGGTACTGCCCAGATCGCCGCCGTACGACGGCCAAGATTCCTGAGGCGATCCCTGTTGCGCGTAGGCAGGGGCGCACGCGAAAGTAGCGATTAGGACGAGACGGGTGAGAAGTCGACGAGGCAAGGCCAGGACTACTTGGCGATGGCGAACGCTGCGGACCACTGATATTCGCCCCACGCGATTTGAATAGTTCCGCCACCGTCAGACTCAATAACGGTCACTGTGTAGGCTTCGGTCTCTGCATCTGTTTTCGCGAACGCCAGCGGTACTTCAGCCACGTCGGCTTCGGGAAAGTGCTGGGTTCCCCATACGTCGGCATATGCGTTAAAAACCAAGTGCCATCCGTCTTCCGTACGCTTCAACCAGAGGCCGTATACACCGGGATAGTCCTTGGAGACATTGCCTTGTTTGATTAGAACGTCGCCAAACTTCAAGTCCACGTCGGTCTTCAGTTTGGTGACAATGCTTTTGGACAACTGAACGACGTCACCCACCGAAATAGAATCCAATTTCGGATAATCGGCTCCGTCCGTAGGGGTATCCCCATAGGAAACGACGATTGCCTGATCGCCGATTTCCAATTTGGCGACGTTACCCATGAGCATGCGCCGACGGCGGGTGGCCTGTTCCTCAGCCGACGCTTTTTCGCCGCCCTCTTCGACGACTTCGCTGCCCTTCTGCCCCTCTTGCGCGCTGGACTCAAAAGCGATGCCGACCGCGCAAATGGTGAACAGGGCGATTGCCCAAATCAATCGCATGTTAGATTTCCTTGCATCCCCGCGAACCTGGCCACATCAGGATCGCGTATCGGTGCATTGATTACTCTTCGAAATCGTCTAAGTCTTCGACGCCGGTGCCTTGATCGCCGAAGTCGTGATTCATGATGTCCTCGATGGGCTCCGCGTTCGCGAATTCGGTCCAACCGATATTCATTTCATCGACAGTCATACCGCCCCAACCGACCGGGCGATGTGAATCATCGACCCAGGAGTTCCCTTCAGAATTGTCGAACCACATCGACACTTCCAGCCGCGAGCCGGCAGGCACGAATTTTGGTTCTTTGAATGTATAGGTTTGTTGCCAGGCGAAATCGTATTCCGGCACGCCGAGAATCGTCTCGCGCTTACCGTCCGGAAAGACCAAGTCGTATTGCGCGGCCTTACCCCTGAGATGCATGTGCGGCATCATGTTGATGATCATCGAGTCTTCATCGAACGTCCGTGCTGCACCGATACGCCAGTTGTCATGCTGTGGTGGAATTTCCCAGCCACGAGAGCTGACGCCGGCGGAGCGAACCACGTAATTGACCGGCTTGTCGTGCCACTTGATCGCGACCATCGACTGGTCCCACACGCCAGTGCCTTCACCGGGTTCTTTGTAGTAGTGCATGCCAAACGTAATGCGTGATCCCTTGCGGATGAGTTTGCCGTACCCTTCCGGCATATAGTCAGGCCCATCGCCTTGTGCCGTACCAATCAATTTACCCCCGCATAACGGGTCAACCGCCGGTTCGCCATCCGCATCCAGCGGGGTAACGCGTGCGCCGCCGTGGTGAACGATGTTACTGCCCGGCCTAAACTCAATCCAATGTACCCACTTGTCCTCAGGCAATTCTGCTTCGGTCAGGACTCGTGAAAAACTGGGTTGCCAATCGTTGACGTCATCGCCGATCCAAACGGGTTCGGGAAGCGAGAGGACGATGTCGGGTTCGCCGTAGGTCCACCCGGCGGTTGATTCCCATTCTTTCGGCGACGGTGCATCGCTTGGATTGCCGCGAGGCGCGCCGGTGTCGACCCATCGTTTGACGGTCGCGATCTCAGTGTCGGTGAGCCCACGCTCAAGTTCGAAGTGACCGCTAAATTCGGGGGCGGCAAACCAAGGGGGCATGCGCTTCGCCAAAACTTCTTTCGCCATCGCTTTGGCCCACGGACGAACTTCTTCATAACTCGTCAATGCCATCGGCGCGACCATGCCCGAAAAATTGGACCCAGAAGCACGGTGGCATTCCTGACAGTTCTCCTGGAGGATGGGCAGAATGTCTTTTGTGAACGTTGGCTTGCGTACCGCTGTGTCGTCTGCGAGCGCGCCAAACGAAATTGCGCATGCGCAAGTCAACGTGATCGCCCATTTGCCAAAATGAGAATTCATGCCCGTGGTCTCCTCGTCACTGTATGCCCCTACACACGGCCCGTATCACGTGCGCTAAGCTCAGAATCTGTAACCTTTTCCAGGATATAGTATGCGAGTTCCGGTGTAAAGTAACGTCAAGTCGGATGCGTGCAAATCAAGATGACGGCGGGCGACCCTAAACGTGGGCAGTGAATTGGGTTACACGGGCTCAGGTGCTCCATTTTGGCTTACGCTTGTCGAGAAACGCCTGAATTCCCTCTTTCGCATCGACTTTCCCCAGGTTCTCGACCATCTTTGATTGGCCGAAACGATAGGCCGCATCGGTATCCATTTCTATTTGCCGATAAAATGCGTCTTTTCCTAATTTGATGGTCTCGCCGCTGGATGATGCGATGCGTTCGGCCAATGCCCGAGTCGTAACTTCCAGCTCCTCCGCGGGCACCACGCGATTGACCAATCCGGCGCGCTCGGCTTCGCCGGCGCTAATCGGTTCTCCGGTCAGCAGCATTTCCATCGCCTTCTTTCGGGGCACCGCACGCGATACCGCAACGCCGGGCGTCGTGCAAAACAATCCAATGTTGACGCCGGGGGTCGCAAACTTCGCGTCTTCGGAAGCAACGGACAGATCGCACGCCGCAACCAATTGACATCCGGCGGCGGTTGCCAGTCCATGCACTTCGGCGATGACGGGTTGATCCACGGTACGAATGACGGTCATCAGTTCGGTGCAGATTTCGAATACCGCTTCGTATTCCGTTTGCTCATGCCCCACCAATTCGCGCAAGTCGTGTCCGGCGCTGAAGACGGGACCGTTGGCGCGAATGACGATTACCCGCACACCGGGATTTTCACTGGCAGATTCGATTGCGTGCGTGAGCGCCACCATGAGTTCGGCAGAAAGTGCGTTCCGGCGCGCTGGGTTATTCAACGTGAGCACGGCGGTACCGTCTGAAACATCCGATAGAACTATGAGTTCATTCATCGCGCGCGGTTACTCCTCCTCCAGGATGCCTTCGGGAATTGATGGCGACTCGACGATTTCGATGAGGACTTTGTCCGGGCCTTCAACAAAAAAGCTGGTGTGGTTCATGTCATACCGGAATCCAATGGGCTTCACGATCGTAACGCCAGCCGCCCGCATCCGTTCGATCACGGGTTTTAGATCAGGATAGGAGAACGCGATGTGGTTGATGGCCCGGCCTTCGGTCGATTCGAATTCCGTGAGCGGCTCCCAGCGCCACCATGGAGGGCGCGGTTCGTAGTCTGGACGACCGTAGA